>NZ_JBBIAR010000010.1:0-176019 GCF_054185165.1 Bradyrhizobium sp. UFLA05-109
CAGGAGACCAACAAGAAAGCTCTTGCGATTCATGTGAGTGGACTCCTCTATGAGAGACCTTATGAATATCACAGTCTGCGAAGGGCAATTTTGATGCAAATCAACGGGACCGAAGCGTCGGGCCAAGCTTGGCGCGACGGCTCCCCAAAATGCATGGCAGCGATGGAGCCACGGGCAATTAATGACCGCTCCGGGTCAAAACCGGCAATGCTCTAACCGAGCGGAATATTTCCGCTTAGCCCTCAGATCGGACATCTGCGAGTTAAGGGGAAGCCAGCTTCTGGAGAGCGCGCTGGGTGACATCAGCCGCATTCTGGATGGCCAAGCCGCCATGCGCGTCCGCAGAACGGCTCCGGCGGGACTGCTGTCTCGCCGAGGGGGTGGGTGACCCCGGGGCGCTCAGCCGGGACTGAAAGCGATCAGGTACCGGTACCGGTTAGGGGCGCTCAGCCAGGAGTGAAATTGACCGGGTACCTGTACAGGTTACTGACACATGTTTTTTCGCTCGCAACGAATGTCCGACGTCCGGCTGGTGGCCCAGGCAGCGGCGCTGACACAAACGGCGTGAGCTTCCGCTTCGGGCGGCATAGCGGACGACATCCGGACTTGCCGCTGGTTGGACCAGTTAGGAATAACCCACAACGGTTATCGGCGGGTGTCCCCTTGCAGTGGCGAAGGGTAGCCGCACTTGTGCGATTGTCTACCAGTAGAATTGGATGACCAGCGGGATCGGAAGCGAGAATCCGAAGGCTCGTGCGACCTTTCTGAATTCGTGATGGGCCTGCCGTGCGACGATCAGCTCGCGGTGTTTCTGTTTGCGCTGAGCCATTTTCAAGGGCCTGCTTCTCGAGGCAGATTTTGCCTCGACTGGCTTCACTTCGACCGGCGTTGTGGTACTCGGCTTTTGTTCGACCGGCGCAGCCTGAACGGGTTTCGCCGGGCTCGACGCTGGTTGCTCGACGGGGGATGCGGTGGTTGGCTTCTGCTCGAGAGGCGCAGTTTGGACAGGTTTCGTCTCGGTCGCTGCAGGCGGCTCAACGCGTGATGCAGTGGTCGGCCTCTGCTCCACAGGGCCAGCCTGGGCAGGTTTAGCCTTGGTTGCTGCGGTGTCTTCCTGATCCATCACCAAGCGGCACCCCTGACTGAGATTCGCCCTGTTGCGCCTCATGCAAGCGACGATCCGTGAAACATTTGGGATTTCTGCACTGCAGAGGCGGAAGGCATCGCCCATGCACATCTGCTGCGCCTTAGCGCTGTAAGCAAGACTCGACGAAGTCACGACGGTCGACATCGAAAGGGTGAGACCCAGTATTAAGCCGATTTTGTGGATGGTGCTAATACGAGTTGCGGTCATGTGGATATCCGTCGTTCGATGGCAAATCAGCCAAATTTGGCCCATCGAAACGGAAGTCACTGTGATCAACCGCACGTTCGGCACCGTTGCACACAGTGTGCTGCGGTGCATGGCGCTTACCCATCACGCCCGGCGCAACAGTAAGCACACGCTCCGCCTAGCGTCGCGGGAGGGGAGGACCCGGGGGCATTAGTCGGGATTGAAGCGACCAAGGTACCGGTACCAGAAGGGCCAAGGGAAGACATTTCGAGGTGGCCCAGCGCCTGCTATAGTTCCCGTTCTACTCGTCACAGCCATTGGAGTGTTAGCTCTTACGTAGGAGACAGCATGAGCGATTCAAATTCGATGATCATTCGCAAGACCTACGAAGACTTTGCGCAAGGAAACATACCTTCGGTGTTTGCGACCTTCGACGCGGGCATCTCATGGCACGTTCCCGGTCATAGTCCGCTGTCAGGCGACTATATCGGCCACGATCAGATCGGAGGCTTCTTTCAACGCACGATGGAGCTTTCCGGAGGCGCGTTTAGCATTGATGTGCACAATGTGCTGGCTGAGGATGATCTCGTTGTCGCCTTGGTCACCGTGAATGCACAACGAAACGGGCTCTCTGCATCGTTTCCAGAGGTCCACGTCTGGCGGATGAAGAATGGAAAGGCGACCGACTTCCGCGAGTATCAAGGCGATGAGCAGCGGGAGGATCAGTTCTGGTCCTGAACGCTGATATATCCTTTCAAACCACATGTCTGCTAAGGGTCAAAATGAAGAACTCAGTTTGAGCAAATCTAGTCCGCATTGGTCCCACTAAGCGGACCTCAGGAGGCGACATCCAAAGCGATGCCGAATGCGACTGCTCTAGCTGCAGCATCTGTCCTTGCTATGTCCCTGTATTGGCGGACATGGCACTGACCCATATGAGCAGAATACGCAGCAGTCACCGTGCTTCGGCTTTAGCCGTATTCCACAAGCCGGGCAGTCATAAAAGTACTGGCAGGCGTCGGTCGGCATCATCTCTGTGGCCTGATGACCGCATGTGGGGCAGGTCAGTATCGATTGCAGTTGCATTTGCGCCTTGTAAGGGAAAAGGGCCAGGGAGTGTTATTGGAGGCGTTACGAAAGATAAAACCCCGACACCGACCCGAACTTCCGGTAAGGGTCAAAAATGCGAAGAACTCAACGTGAGCAACTCTCGTCCGCTGCGCTCCGATAAGCGAACCTCGACGAGGTGCGTGGTCACTTCGCTGATGGGCCAACAGGTGAAATTCGGCACGAATGACGCCACCATTGAGGCATCTCAAGGGAGGTAACTGGCAAAGCGTCCGCTAGTTTCAGCGCTGTCACGTCTAACTTTGCAGGTCAAAGCTCGCAAGCCGCTGGTACCCCAATCGAGCGAGTAGCTATGCTGGCGGCTCTCGCGGGACAGTTATCGCTGAAGGGAGTGGGGACCCGGGGGCATTAGTCGGGACTGGAGCGACCAAGGTACCGGGACCGGTTATTGTCGCACGTCTTCTACATCATTTTCCGCGAGGCACCTGAGTGCTAGGCGTGTACTCAGTAAGCGGCTTGGCCGACTGATGTCCGCTCAACCCCCAACAGCGGCGGAAGAGCGGACATTGCCCAAGGTCGCTGATGGGCCACAAGCCGACATTCCACTATCCCGCCCGTTGCACGGGCGGCGGCGCCCATGTGCCGTCGATGACTGCCGACTTGGGCCAGTAAGCTCGAACGTACAAGGAAAAGTCGCCACCTTTAGGCGACGGCAGCCAGTTGGCACGTTGTGCCTCATCGAGCGGCGGATCGGCTTGAACATAGAGTGTGAGCGAGCCATCCGGGTTGTATTTCAACGCCTTGTTCTTGGTACCGAGCGAATAGCGTTTGAGTTCGTTCGGCGCGAAGAAATGATGTTCGTTATAGAGCGTGAGCGACCAGAAGCCGTTGACCGGCGGCGTCTGGTCTTTCGGGAACGTCACGGTGTAGCGATTGGCACCATTGAGGCGCGCAGCGGCCGCATCGAGGTCCTGATAAAAATATTTCGTTTCGTTTGGCGAGTTGACCAGAATGTTGGACTTCGCCGCTGCGGTGCGCGTGTAGTAATCGGTGCCGAACGCGGCCTCGTTGGAAATCGTGGACCAATTGTGCGGAAGTTGCTGCCCGTAGTTGCGGAACTGAAACAGCGGCTTGACCAGTTGGTCGTCCACCTCAGCCACGGTCGTGATAAGCACCGGCTTGAGCGCGGGATTGGCCTTTATGGCTTCGAGCAGCGCATGCATCTGCCCGTAACGCGCTTCTTCACCAGGCAGCGGCGGCGCATCGGCCAGAACCGCGGGAAGTTCATCAAAGAATTTATCCGGAAACACCCATTGCGTTTCTGTTTCCCCGCTGGCCGCTGGAGGCAGCTTCTTGATCTGGCTCCAGTCCGTGCGTTTCATTGCGCCGTCGTATTCGGCCATCGGGTACATGAGGACTTGTTGCAGCACGCTCTGGATCGCCTGTTTGTCCTCTGGCGTGTCGTCTTGGAAGATACGGGGCGCGATGAACCCCGTATTCGTCGGTGAGCGGAACACCTTGGTGACTCCCTTCGGAACCTCGCCCTGCCAAGTCGGTCCGACCAGCAAGTAAAAGCCGGGTGTCGTGCCGTACATCTTGCCAAGCTGCACGACTCCATCGGTGCGTAGGTCCACCACCTGATAGACCCAGAACCGGTCGCCGAAGTCCGGGACCTGGATCACCACCGGCGTGACGTCGAGCGCAAGTGAGCCCGCGCCATAAACCACGTCCTGATTTGGGCACGCGACTAGCCGCTGGTCGGGCGTGATGTAGTCGGTGAGCATGGCGAACCGGTTGAGCGGTGCTGTCGGCACGGGACCGGCCATGACGATTTCTTTTACATCCTTGAGCGCCTGCCGTCGGTTGAAGATGTTCACCAGCGGCCAAGCCCAGAAATATGCGTCGCGGGCTATGTGCTTGGCGTACTCCTCGGTGACTTTGACGCGCGTGTCGGGGCCCGGTGGAAGTGCGCGGGCCCACTCCGGCGACGGCGGCAAAGGTTGGGGGTTCAAAGACGAAGTCTCCGCGTACGCTGCCGGAATGACTTGTGCGAGCGCAGCGGCAGCTCCTAGCGTTGTACTGCCGAGCAGGACAATGCGTCGGCTCAAGGTCAGATCATCCCTCTCAGCGCTCATTGCATGTCTCCTTATCCACCGCGAGCCTCGTCTATGACGAGTTTGATACTCAGCTAGAAGTTGCAAACTTAGCCGATGGCCGCCTTCGCGAGAATACCTCGGAATGTATATTAATCACGGATCAATGTCCGTTCGGGGTCAAAACCGGTAATACTCTGATCGAGCGGAATATTTCCGCTTAGCCCTCAAGATCGGACATCTGCGAGTTAATGAGTACACGCCCGAGCAGATTTCCCATTTCGATGAGCATTTGGATATTGCGACCAAGAGCCCAGCAGGTCGCCATCGGAGGCTCGCTTGATGGGAAAGGGGTGAGTCAATTTGACTCACAGAAGGTCCTTGCGGAATTTCGACATCAACGAGTCTGATGCTCTGCCTATTCCAGCAAGGAGATCTCGCGTGACCGATCTTACTTACAATCTGAACGGCGGCTTCAAGCCGACAGCGAAGAGGTTCGCTGACCTCAACGGACCGGACTTTTTCTAGACGCCGGCTTGGGCAACGTTCGCATTGATCGATAATGAAGAGTTCAACGGCGAAATCTGGGAGTGCGCGTGCGGCGATGGCAGCATGTCCCGCGTGCTGGAGCAGGCTGGCCAACCTGTTCGCAGTTCGGACTTGTACGATCGTGGATACGGAGAAGTCGGCGTTGACTTTCTTCGTGCAGAGCAGGCAACCGACAACGTCATCACCAATCCGCCCTATAACTGCGCCGAGGGTTTTGTCGCGAGCGGCGTCAAGCTGGCGAAGCGAAAGCTCGCCCTTCTTCTGCGTTTTGGCTTCTTAGAGGGCGCGAACAGAGCGAATACGATCTTTTCCAAGATGCCACCCGCGCGCGTTTGGGTCTTCAGCGAGCGCATTACCTTTTACCCAAGCGGTGCCGAGCGGAAAGGTAGTGGGACGACTGCCTATGCCTGGTTCGTTTGGGACAAAGAGGCGGAAGGGCCAACTGAACTGAAGTGGTTCAAACCCGGCTACAAAGTAAGGTATGCTCAACTGCGCCACGTTCTGGTCGAGCAAGATCAAGCAGGAGGGCAGAACCACAGGGTGATCCCAACTGGGTGACATCTGCCGCAGGCGCGCCGATGGCCAGACTGCCATGCGCATCCGTCGAACGGCCCTGGCGGCGGCCAGCTGTCGCTGAAGGGGGGCGACCCCGGGGCGCTCAGCCGGGATTGGAAGTGACCGGGTACCTGTACAGGCTACTGACACATGTTTTTTCCGTCCGACGTCCGGCCGGACGCGTAAGCGGGCGATGATACAAACGGCGTGAGCTTCCGTTTCGGGCGATATAGCGGACGACACCCAGACTTGCCGCCGGCTGAACCAGTTGCGAATGACCCAAGTCGGACATCAGCCCTCCGGCACCCCGGCCAACCGCATGCCCTCAATCGCGCGGTCGCGTCCAGCGAGGAAGGTCGGATTGTCGCTCTGTGCATTGCTGGCATCACGAAAGCGGCGAACGGTGAAGCTTGGATCGAGCGCAAGTCCCGCTTGCACTTTAGCCCGCGCTTCGTCCAGTTCCCCGAGCCGCGCCAGCACGGCCGCGAGAAGGAAATGCGCGAGGGAATAGTTTCGGTTTGTGTCAAGGCTCCGGCGCAGCCAGGCGACTGCTTCGGCATCGGCATTGAGCTGCCTCTTGGCGAGGCCGATAACTAGATACCACCGGGAGGCCAAGACGTCCCGAGGTGAGAGGCGAAGCGCTTCGTGGATATGAATTTCGGTCTCCGAACCGCGACCAAGAAGAAATTTGGCGTACCCGATGAGAGCATGAGCGCCGGCCAAATTGCGATCCAGCGCCAACGCCTGCTCGCACTCAGCGATGCCCTGCGCCGCGCGTTTCGTATACATCTGAATGACCCCCAGAAGTGCGTGGGCCGAAGCGTGGTTCGGGGCGAGGGATAGCGTCTTGGCGATGGTCGTCTCGGCCGCCGCCAACCTTGCGGAACAGTCGTCGGTCATAAGGGCAGCCCCAAGTGCCGCATCGACCATCGCCACACCGACCGCCGCCTCGATGTTTGCCGCATCGAGTTCAATTGCCCGCTCGAAAAAGCCGCGCGCTTGATCCATGTGATGGGGGGTTAAGCCCTTGTTCCACCAAGCCCTACCCTGAAAAAACAAATCCATCGAGTTGGGATGCAATGAACGCTCGGCTCGGCGTGCCTCGGCGGTAATGAGTTCGGCATTTAATGAGTTGGCTAGCCGCGAAACGATTTCGTCCTGCATGTCAAAGAGGTCGGCAACGGGCTTGTCAAAGCGCTCCGCCCAGAGGTGGTTGCCGGTTTCGGCGTCAACCAGTTGCACGTTCACCCGGAGGCGGTTGTCGCCACGCTGCACCGACCCTTCGAGCACATAGCGGACGTTCAACTCACGTCCCAGCTTCTTTACCTCAACGGGTTTGCCCTTGAACGTGAAAGCGGTGTTGCGCGCAATCACAAACGCGCCATTGATGCGCGACAAGTCCGTGGTGAGGCTCTCGGTCACCCCATCCACGAAGTACTCTTGCTCGGGATCGCCGCTGAGGTTGGCGAAAGGCAGCACAACGATGGAAAGATGAGGGGGTGAAAGCGGGCCTAGCCTCGCCCTCTCAGCCTGTGTCGTCGCGCTCGATCCATCCCGGACCACTGCATAGACCCGCACGGGAAGGGCGATGTTTTTGAGGTTCTGCTCACCCAGATCGGCGAACTCAACGCCGACCTTGCCGCGGACATAGTCGTAGGCAGTAGACGAAATGCAGATGCTGCCGGGTTCTGCGATGCTTTCAAGCCGCGCCGCAATATTTACGCCGACGCCAAAGATGTCGTGAGGCTCGACAATCACGTCGCCGACATTAATGCCGACGCGCAAAGCAATGCGACTATCTTCCACATCACCGATTGTAAGGTCGTTGATGCAGGTCTGGAACTGCATAGCGGCCCGAACCGCCTCGACCGCGCTCGGAAACTCCGCCAAGAACCCGTCCCCGGTGTTCTTGACAATTCGGCCACCGTGATCGGCAATAGCCGGGGCAACAGCGTCCGCGAGGAGCACAGTCAGTTTGGCATGCGTAGCCTCTTCGTCATTGTGCATGAGCCGCGAGTAGCCAGCCACGTCGGCGGCCAATATCGCTGACAACTTGCGCTCGACCCGGACCGGCCGCTCCTGCACCATGGCCCGCAACCCTGCCTGCTGCATACCTTGTACGACGGATCAGACGACGGGGCCAACTGGTTTCGACGAGACGCCATCCTAATGTCGCCTAATGGCCCCTCGCGTCATTTGCTGCTTCTGCACAAATGCGGGCGCTGTCGGGACCGAAGCGGACATCGATTGGTAGCGACACTGCCGGGCTCAGTCGCGAAAGACGCGGAGCGGACCTTGGCGAATTGCGATTGGATACTTAGGGAACTCAAGCATCCTGCCGGAAGTGCGGATCAAATCCGAGTTCGCGTTGTGCTTTCTCTACAGAAAGGTAAGCGCTTGGCTCTGCAATGTTGAAGATACCTTTGCGCGTCTTCTCGACCGCAAGCAGCGCAGCCGAAGCTGCCGCATCAACATGCAGCGACGGGGCCTCTCCAGCGATGTCACTTCCAGTGTTCGGCCCATAGAGGTGTCCGTAGCGAAGGACGATTCCCTCAATCGGCGGTGACGAAATGGCGAGCCGCTCAAGCGTCACGACGCCGGCCACCGTGATTGCGCGCGTCCCCCGCGCGTCAGTATCGAGCGGGTCCTGCTCGGAGTGTGGTTGCGGTCCCGGCGCGTACATCCAGGCAATGCTTTGGGCGATGAGCCGGCGCGCGCCTGATGCGAGCGTGGCGGAAACAAGGCTTTGGGTTCCTTCACTGCGCATGCGAGCGTTTCGCTTTGTTCCTTCGGCCATTTGGTTGGGATCGAGGCCTGGGGGGAGATCCGTCAACTGATGGATCACGATGTCGGGACGCGCGGCTGATACCGCATGAGTTAGCACTGCGCTATCAAAGATATCGAGCACGACGGGTTCGACACCGGCGGCCTGCAATAGATCTGCTTTGTCGGTCGAGCGCGTCGTCCCGACGACGTGATGCCCGGCTCCCAGCAATAGCGAAACCAGCCTCCGGCCTATAGCGCCGGCTGCTCCTGCCAAGAATATCCTCATCGCTGCTCCTCCATGCGAGATATTTCAGACCGGCGGTCTCTCGCTGCCAAGATGAACGCCGTGATCCCGAATCCGGCGGCGATCGAACACACAAACGTCCATCCGGACGGAGCCGAAGCGATACCGGCAAACAGCGAGCCGATCGCACCGCCGAGAAAGAAGATGCCTGTATAGAGACCATTGATCCGACCGCGTGCTTCCGGATTCACCAAGTTGACCGCGCGTCGACCGAGCGTCTGGTCGCCGATCACGCCGAGGTCCAGCACAACGGCGCTCATGGCCAAAAGCGCCAGCGACAATGCCGGCCGGGCGGTCGGGTCGAAGCCGAACCAAGGAGCACCGGCCAGCCCGGCCAGGATCGAAGCGACAACGACTGCCGCATGAGCGGCCCGCGTGGCCGGCGCGTTCCAGCCGCGGTCGCCTGCCCATCCCGCAAGAGGAGCTGCAACAACGCCACCAACGCCGGCCAGGGTGAATAGGGCGATGCCGGTTTGATCAAGCTCAAATGGAGGCTGTTCCAGTCGGAGCGCCACGGCCGTCCAGAAGATGCCAAAGGCACCCATGCAGAGGGCTTGATAGGTCACGCGGCGACGCAACACAGCCTCCTTCGCAAGTAGCTGCCATAGCGATGCGATCAGAGCGCCGTAGGCTTGAAACTGGTTGCCAGGCTTGCGGTGCGGCAGAAAGCGATACAGCACAATGACAGTACCGGCAGTAGCGACCGCATCGAGCGCGTAGGATACGCGCCAACCGAAGGTCGCCGCCGCAAGGCTCGCCAGCGGGCGAGATAGGAGGATTCCGATCATCAGGCCGCTCATGACGTTTCCGATGACCCGTCCGCGCTGAGCCTCCGGCACCATGCTTGCGGCGGCCGGCACCAGCATTTGAATCGCGCTGGCTGACGCTCCAAATGCCAACGCAGCCAGAAGAAAGAATGAAGACGACGGCGCGAGTGCCGCGGCCGCGAGTGCAACGGTACCTACTAGAAGTGTCGTCAGGATGGGGCGTCGCATCTCAAGCAGATCGGTTAGCGGGACGAGCAGAAGCAGTCCAGCGGCGTAGCCGACCATTGGCATGCTCGCCGTCAAGCCCATCGCACCCGGCGAAAGGCCGAACGATGCGGCGATGGCGCTAATGAGTGGCTGGGCCGCGTAAAGTGGGGTCACAATGACCCCCACCGCAACGGCAAACATCAGCGCCAATAGCGGTGTCATCATGCTCGCCGGCGAAGCGGCTCGAGACGACGCACACCGGGCGAAGTGTGTATTGGTCATGGTCAAAGCGGCTTCATGAGGTCGGCTGCTGTTGCGCCATTGGGTGCGATGTAGATCGCAAGCAAGGTGGCCGGCTCGGTGAGGCTGGCATTGCGCGAGACTCGATGAATCGCTCCCGGAGGTTCCCACCAGGCGTCTCCGGCGTGGAACGTCTGCTCAGACTCGTCGCCGACTTTGGAGGTAATCGCTCCCGACACGACGAATGCCATGACGCCATTGGCGTGGAGGTGCACCGGAGATCCAGCTCCCGGCGGATACGTTACCTCGACCAGCGACAGGACACGCAACGGCTCGCCCGGGAGTTCCCGTTTGATCACATCGCGTCTCGTCGAAGCACGTGACACGGCGGGCTGCTGTGCTGATGCCACCCCTCCGACCGACGTCGCGGCCGTGGTGGTCAGCAGCGAGATGACGGACCCGCGATTGAATTGCCTTCGGCTGACGGCAGACTTCATGTCATTTCTCCTTTTTTGATCGCTTGGCAGCGTGCCGATACGCGAGGTAGTCTTGCAATGGTCTAGTCGACAGAGCCAAGAAGGGATAAAATGACCAGGCCATGATCCGCGTGCCTCAGAAGCGTCGCGTCGTCCTCATGCGCGACGACAGCATCCCGCTCTATCGACAGATCTATGAGCATTTTCGGACCGCGATTACACATGGCCAGCTTCCGCCCGGCGCTCGCCTGCCGTCGGCGCGGCGCCTTGCACAAGAGTTCGCAACCGCGCGTGGAACGGTCGATGTCGCCTACGCGCTGCTCGCCGGCGAGGGCTATGTCGTTACCCGTGGACCAGCTGGCACGATCGTTTCACCTGAACTTGGCGGTCAAGCCATCGCGAGACCCGCTACCAGATCTCGCCCGACGGATCGAGTCTCGCCCGAGAGCGGCGGCCCCAGACCATTTCAGCTTGGGCTTCCTTCGCTCGACATGTTTCCACGCAAGACCTGGTCGCGCTTGGTGGCGCGTCAGGCGCGCGAACTCACTGCGGCCGAAATGGCGTATCCCGATCCCGCCGGCTTCCCTCCATTGCGGGAAGCGGTCGCTGCATATCTGGCGACGTCGCGTGGCATCAACTGCTCGTGGCGACAGGTTCTGATCACCAATGGCTATCAGAGCGCCCTGGATCTGATTGCGCGGGTGTTGCTAAATCGCAATGACAAGGTCTGGCTCGAGGACCCTTGCTACCCGCTGGCGTGCACGGCGCTTGAGGCCGCTGGCGCGAAGCTGGTGCCGATCCGCGTCGATACCGAAGGGCTACGCGTCGCCGACGGCGTGGCGCGGGCGCACCGCGCCCGACTCGCGGTAGTGACGCCTTCGCATCAGAGTCCCCTCGGCGTCGCACTATCGCTGCCGCGGCGACTAGCGCTCCTGTCATGGGCCAGCGATACAGGCGCCTTAGTGCTCGAGGATGATTACGACAGCGAGTTCCGCTACGTGGGGCGACCGCTGCCGGCCCTCAAGAGCATCGACCGTAACGACCGGGTGCTTTATGCGGGAAGCTTCAGCAAGGTGTTGTTCCCGAGTCTTCGGCTCGGTTATCTGGTTCTGCCGGAGGATTCTGTCGCCGTCTTCACCCGCGCAAACCTGCATCGGAGTTTCGGCGCGTCGACACTTGCACAGCGCATAGTTGCCGCCTTTATGATCCAGGGTCATTTTGCGCGGCATGTGAAACGCATGCGCGATCTGTATGCTACGCGTCGCAAGGTACTTGGCGCGGCGCTTTCCGCGGTGTTCGGCGAGCGCATCGCAGTAGATCTCAAGCCCGGCGGGATGCATCTGATCGTGCGCTGCCCCAACCGCGCCGACGACGTTCAGCTGGCGAATCTTGCGCAGGACGCCGGACTCGCCGCGGAACCATTGTCCAGGCGCGCGGTCGCTCATCCGTGCGGACAAGCACTGTTGCTCGGGTTCACAAATGTCGACGAGACAGATGCAATGGATTTATCCCGACAGCTCGAGCAGGCGATCGGTGCGCGGTTAGGCGAGCAAGGTGGGTGAAATGGCGCACGGAGGTGATTGAGCGAGCCAGTGATGCCTTCTTCTGGCCTATCAGCGAAGTGGGGACAGCTCTCATTGAGGCCGCTTATTGGGTACGGCGGACTGCTCAAACTGAGTTCTTCGCATTTTGACCGATTCTGTTGAAAAAGGCCTTTGTCGCGAGCATGCCCATTTTCTGAAGACTTCTGATGCGTTTGACGCAGCGGGACGTTGGAGATCGCGTCAACATAGTCAGGATCGCTCGGTGATCTTCCTAGCTTTACTACGAAGGCTTTTCTTGCCGGAGCTCGCTCTAAGTTAATTTCAGCGATGTTTTTGCCGTGGCGTTACTTTCGCCTTTTTCAACGGAATCGACCCAACAGCGAAGTGACGGCACCCCTCATTGAGGTCCGCCCAGTGGGGCATAGCGGACCAGATTTGCTCACGTTGAGTTCTTCGCATTTTGACCCGAAACCGTCATGACATAACGGTGCAACGCATTGCAGTCAGCCAAGTTGATTATGGTCGGAAGTTGCGGATTGGAGGAATGTCATGTCTATGACCAAAGTTCCTGCAGCGCTTCGCGTGATTGGTGCGATATCGCTCGGCGCACCTGCAATGGCTGCCCCGCTCACTCCTTTATCCCCAGCTGCCAAGCCGATGGTGCAGGAGAGTGATCTGGTCCAAGTGCGTTTCGGCGGTTGGCACCGGGGCTGGGGCCGTTGGCTCGGCGGACCCTATCGGTGCTACCCCTTCTGTCGTTGGGGCGGCTAGCATGAACAACGTGGAAAATCGAGGATGTGCGTGAGTCTCGCCAATGCAGGGCGAAACCGCACCCACTTGTTCTCTCGCTAAGGGGCTGTCTGGGACGTTCTCACCGGCACTCAGCCGACGAGCACAGCTTCACCGACTTCACTTCGATGGAGGCCCCCGCCGTGCCAAGGAACCTCATCTCGTCGGGATCGTATCTCGAGCCCGAGATCGGCTTTAGCCGCGCCGTACGAGTTGGCCAATTCGTTGCTATTGCGGGGACGGCACCGATTGCGGCGGCGGGGGGCACGGCGGCGCCAGGCGATGTCTATGGGCAAACGATTCGCTGCCTTGAAATCATCGCCAAGGCTGCCGCGGAGGCGGGCGGTACACTAGCGAACATCATTCGGACGCGGATCATGCTGACAGACATTTCGCGTTGGCGCGATGCAGCTCGCGCGCATGGCGAGGTCTTTCATGAAATTCGCCCGGCATGCACGTTCGTCCAGGTTTCGGGCTTCATCGATCCCACTTGGCTCGTCGAGATCGAAGCCGATTGTGTGGTCGAATAAGCGACGGCCGCCTCTGGCCCCTCGCGTCATTTGCTGCTTCTGCACGAATGCGGGCGCTATCGGGACCGAAGCGGACATCGATTGGCAGCGAGCACTGCCTGGCTCAGTCGCGAATGACCCGAACGAGACATCAGCGACGGCAATAACGGCATCCTAACCCCGATTGCTACTTGATGTAGATCAGCAAACTACGGCCTCAACCCCTGAGCCTTTAAGCACCCGTTCATCGGGCTGTCGCTCAACGATCGGCAACTGAGGTTACCCTGGTCCTTACAATGTGCTAATTTAAGCCCGCACGATCGCCTGTCTTCAGCGCGGAAACGTTGCACCATGACCGATTATCATAACCCGGCATGGACCGAGGAAAGCCGATTCCACGGTGCCCTCGACGATGTGTTTATGATTCCACTTGTTTTTATCACGCTCGCCATAAACAAGATCCTGCACTTCTTTATTTCGATCTTGATGCGGATGCTCGACTACGCCTTCCCTTTGGCAATGCAAATTGTTTGGCTTCCGCTCTTCGCGGCCAAGAGTCTTGGCGATGTCATTGTCACTCTCGTAAGCGCCGCGGTGCGCTTCCTTCCCCTTTCCGAGACGAAACGTCGACAGTGGCGGAGATCGATCCGCAGGAACTGGTCGTGGTTTAGGCGGAAGATTGGCTATCGGGCGTTCGGGCAAGCTGTGCATGATGCCTTTGAAAGCGGCATGGCGTGGGTGTTCCGAAAATGCCGGCATCTCACGCCGAACACCGCGTTGCTCGTGATCCTGGGCGCGAATACTTTGGCTCCCGATCTCTTTCGGAGCTGCAACGGCAATGCACGCGGTATTGTTTGCCAAGGTCACGTCCTGGCCACCTTGGATGCAACTCTTGCATCCGCTGGCAACCGTTATCGCCAAGAGCAAGCTTTTGGTACTACCGGTGTACCCGGCAGCCTGGCCACACGCGAAAAAACATCCTTTCGTTCAGCTGGTATTCAAGGGCTATGAAACCGTCAAGTGTATGTATCTGATCAAAAAACTCGGTTTTCGCTATCGGCAGGCAGAGATTGCCGGCATCGCGGCGCTTGAGACGCTCGAGCGCATCGCCGGCCTCACATCGGCGGTGCGGTGGCTGCGCAAGGCGCATGTCGCGGAGCGTTTCGGGGTCGAAAAGCCCACTCAGGAATTGCGTTCGTTCTTCTCGCGGTGGTCAATTATGTTCTCAGCCGATTACTACGAAGCCAAGGAACGGCAAGCCTCAGATGTCCCATCATTAGACAGCAGCAAGCTACGAACGTTGAGATGATCGTCAATCTCAAGACCGCCAACGTGCTCGGGGCCTCACCGTGCCGCGCTCGCTGCTCGGCCGCGCCGACGAGGTGATCGAGTGAGGCGTAATTTGCTGCGATGCGTGAGTCCGGAAGTGGCCCTACGCGACACTTCGGTGCGAGGCCGAATTTGGTCGCGACGCGGGGCATAGCGGACATCGATACATGCTCCCTCCCGCTGTTACCACGGCGGCGGCCGCTCCTTTAAGCCGAGCAGTTTGAAGTCGAAGGGCGCGTATCCCGGCCCCGGTGAGCCACGATTGAGCGCGGTCAGGTACCGCTACCAGCTAACGACACTGTTTTTTGCGCGCAGGCAATGTCTCCTCGAACAGTCCCGCTGGAAATCCGGTAGCAATGTCGTCGAGCCTCCGCCAATCGGAATTTATTTCTTGCCCCACCAGTCGAATATGCCGCCGATGCGCCCGCCAGTGTCGAACGCTTTTTTCTGCTTCGCGTCCAGGCTGTCATAAAACGCTTGAAGTTTGGGCTCGACTGCCTTCAGGCCGGCAAGCCTGGTCTCCGCCATTTTCTCGGCGAACGCCATTCGCCCCACGGTCGTCGAAAGATCTGGTTTGTCAGCGCATAGCGACTTCCTCGCAGAGGCATCCGCAGACGCAGACGCCTCGGTTAAGTCTTTCAGCGCCGCTTTTTGAGGATCCGTCAGGTTAAGCCGCTTTACCAATCGATCAGTGTTGGCAACAGGCGTCGCCTCGCTGCTGCAAATCGCCCTTATCATTCTCGTCTCAAGCCATGTGCCTTGAGCGCGCGCTGGCGTTGTCATAGAGGTAAGAATAGCGAGGAAAATCAGGATTACTGAACGCACGACAAATCTCCCTTTTTGCGCAGCACCAGTCATCGGTGCTCGACAATAATATCCTCCACACGAGGTAGCGTCGCGCCTTTGATGTAGATCATACCAATTGCGCAATGCCCGGTGGCAAGCGGTGGACCACGCTGCAATAATTGCACGATGACTGGATCAATCTGATCGCGAGTTTGCCGGTGGGGTCCTTCACGCGAAAAGGAGCGGCTGCTCTGAGCGCAGTGATCGGAAAACTTCTGCCACAAAGTCCAGCAGACTTTATGTGGCGAACTTTAGATTCACGTGACTAGCGACTGGGCTCACCATCAGGCCAGCTTCCGTTGTGGCTGCACTCGTAGTTCTGGTAGTAGAGGATCAGGTCGCGCGCCTATTCTTGCGCATTTGGCCCACTGATCTTGTGAAGCCGACCTCCGCTTCGAAACACGAACGTCCGTTTGTAAAGTCGGCGTCAAGCGTCTGAATTAACCACGAACTTCGATCCAATTTTAATAAGACAACAATGCTGCTTGTTAGGTTAAATCAACCAGATCAAGGTTGCACGTGCTGCCGTTTTCCGGACGTCGGCGGGACCGGGAAACCGACTTCATAATGCGCGATCGCAATCGCTGCGGTCGCGTCCGATGGGAGGTTGCATTCTCATTTGGAGCATCTCGCCATGATGGAACGTCGCGCACTGAGCCGCATACCGATGAACCGGGCGGCGCTACTGTCATTCGATGGAATTCGTGGGACTCATCCATGCGTGGTGCGCGATATCAGCGCCTTGGGGGCCTGCATCTCCGCGCCGTACTTCATATTTGCCGACGAATTTGTGCTGTCGTTCGATGGCCATCCCGCAATTTTCATCTGCCGCATTGTGTGGAGAAAGGAGACGCTTTGCGGAGCTGCCTTCCTCCTGCGTCGTCGCTCGCCGAAATTGGCGAACGATTCCGGCGAGTACACAAAAGTGGTGCGACTTGATCGCCAGACCATGCGCCGCGAAAGGCGCCATTAGCTGAGAAGTGGCGGCAAAACTCCTTGCGCGCCGCTCGGCATGCTGTCGCCAAGCCGGAGGTCGCGCGCGGACGTAACATTGCCCGCGCCTAGACGTGGGCACCTTCGCCTATTCTGGGCATCTTCGGCGGCGACGATCACCCTCATGCTGGCGGCGGGCACGCTATCCATGACGCTCCTGCGGCTGGTTTCGAGCAGTGCAACGACCGGTACGCTGAAGACGTTAGGAGTCTGCGGCGCCGGTCAGCCGCGACCACGGCAAGCGGCCAGCTTGGATCGGGTGAAAGGACCGTCCTACTGTGACGACCCCCGCGGCCGATATTGCCTACGGCGTGACGTATTTGAGCCATGTCGCCGCACCGTGTCGGATTCGCATGGGTCTCTCGGCCGCTTATTAGCCGCAGACTCGCACGCGGCGCTCCCGCCAGCCGTGCCCGTCCCAGAAGCGTTGGGTCTTCCAGTAGCAGGGAGGCATTGGTTCGCCAACCGGGGCATCGACATAGCCCGACCAGTACGGATAGCCGCCGGGGCCAGGATAAGTGCGCGGATACGGATTGCCGCCGGGTCCGTAATCATAGCGCGGACCAGCAAACGCGGGCGAGGCTGCGGAGACGGCCAAAGTCGCGGCCGCAGCGAGAGCCAATAACGTCTTCCTCATGGTTTATCCTTTCCAGTTCGGCGGCGGCAGGAGGGACGCACGCCGGTCACTGCAATGAACTCACGATGCCAGGCCACGGCAATATGCCGTTGACGCCACCGACCAATATTGCTGGCTCGGGGATTGGGTCATCAGGCAGGCAGCGCCGCCACGAAAAGCGACGAGTACGTCCCTCTTGGTCGCCCCTCCCGGCAAGCCGGGATCGAATGCGGGCAGGTCCCAGTTAGTGACACTTGTGTTCTCACCGCGGCGCGGCGACGCTCCCGTTGCCACGGACCACAATCATCCGGGATGCGGCTTACCTCATTAGCCCCGACAGCGTCACGAGAGCAGACATTCCGGGACCGCCGCTCTGGGCGAGATGCATTGGAACTCGAATGTGCTAAGCTTGGGCCCATGCCGTCGCCCGCCGAAGCAGTAAACAACTATATCTTGGCCAAGGACGGCAACCGCCCGTTTTTGATGAGACAGACGTTCTCTGAAGACGTTGCACTAGAGATGGTGGTCAAGACCGACGCCATTTCATTTCCCAGCACGGCGACCGGCTTGAGCGCCGTGGAGGACGTTTTGGTTCGTCGCTTCGGTGTCGAATACGAGAACATCTATATGTTCTGCCTCTCCCACCCCTCCGAGACCGACCGAGCCCGCTTTCAGTGCCATTGGTTGGTTGGGATGTCCGCAAGAGCCACCGGACAGCCGCTGCGAGTTGGATGTGGACGTTACGACTGGCACTTCAATCAGGACGGAAAAGTGGTGAGGCTCGTCATCACCATAGAAGTCATGAAAATCCTGTCAGGCACGCAACTCGATGGCGTGATGCGCTGGCTATCTTCGCTTCCTTACCCGTGGTGCAGTCCGGCTCAGGCTCTCATGTCATTTCCGGCGCAGCGGGACCTGTTGGAGGTCGAAGCCTATTTGAAGCAGGCGCAGTGATCTTCGATCGAGCCACGATTGGCTGGGAAAGAATGACACGCCAACGCAGTGTTACCTCGGTTGGTGGTTGGACCTGCGGTTGGTTAAGGGGGACACAAGCGGACCTCGGCAGCTGCTCGACCTTGGTCCGCTCATCTCCCGGAAGTCGGCTTAGGGCCCAACAGAGGCATACAGCTTGACGGACACTTCGACCCGCTACTTCGTGACATCGAAATTGCGGGTCTCGGGGAGCATGGCCATCGCTACGATGCTGATCAGGCTGATCGCGGCGGTGTAGTATGCCGGCACCAGCGGATCATGGGTCACGGCCAATAACCAGGTCACCACAAACTGGGTTGTCCCGCCGAACAGCGTCGCGCCGATCGCATAGATCAACGACAGGCCCGTGCTGCGAATGGCCATCGGCATCATCTCAGGTAAAGCCACGAGGCTCGCCGATCCGCTGAGCGCGGTGAGGGCAGCCAGAATCGCCGTGACCACGAGGAGCGTGGTGGCGCTGGGCACGCCGGCAAGCCAGAAGAACATTGGCACGATCAGGAACATCAGGGCGACCCGAGGCAGGATCATCGTGATCTTCCGGCCAAACCGGTCGCTGAGCAGGCCGGCGATCAAGCCAAAGGCAAAAGTGAGGGCGCCGCCGACCAGGACGCTGCTTTGGGCGAGCGCGGCGGGCAGGTGCAACGTCTGGATCGCATAAGTGGTCATGTAGTTGCCGACCTGCGATGATACCGTGCCGGCCGCCGTGATGAGGATGCCCAGAACCAAATAGCGGCGCTGGCCAGTGAACACTGAGCTGACGATCTGCCTGGTGCTCCGATTTTCGCCCGTCTCGAGTGTCTCGGGCAGGCTGCGCCGGATGTAGACGGCGATCGGAATCAGCGCGAGACTGAACAGGAATGGAACGCGCCATCCCCAGGCGGCCAGGTCAGCAGGGGAAAGAATCAGCGAGACTGCGACGCCGAACAGGCCGCCAATGGCCACCGCAATCCCCTGGCTCGCGATTTGCCAGCTCGCGTAGAAACCGCGCCTGTTGACCGGCGCCGCCTCGATCAGCAACGCCGTCGACGGTCCGACCTCGCCGCCGATCGCAAGGCCCTGCAGCAGCCTGCAGACGACAACCAGAATCGGCGCAGCAATGCCGATGCTGGCATAGCTCGGTGTCGCGGCCAGACCCAGAGTGCCGATCGTGATGAGCACGACGGTGAGAATCATGGCCGGCCGGCGCCCCGCCTTGTCCGCGAAGGCTCCGATTAAAATGCCGCCGAGCGGGCGGGTGAAGAAGCCAACTCCGAACGTCGCGACGGAGGCGAGCAGGCTGCCGAACTCACCGCCCATCGGGAAGAAGGCGTGTCCAATG
Organism: Bradyrhizobium sp. UFLA05-109; assembly: GCF_054185165.1. Classification (NCBI taxonomy): domain Bacteria; kingdom Pseudomonadati; phylum Pseudomonadota; class Alphaproteobacteria; order Hyphomicrobiales; family Nitrobacteraceae; genus Bradyrhizobium; species Bradyrhizobium sp. UFLA05-109. The sequence continues at coordinate 19,296 of NZ_JBBIAR010000010.1, forward strand.
TAGACGGCAAAGTAGGCGTAGATGACGAAGTCGTAGAATTCGAGCGCGTTTCCGGCCACGGCGGCCGCGACCATCCTGCGGCTCACGCGTCCCGTCGCGACCGCGTGCTGCGGTTCGCCGTTCGAAGCATCCATCTGCAATTCCACGGTGGCAATCGTGCTCATGTGTCAATGTTCCTGCTGGAATGACGGGTTGTCGCGTGCTGCTTCAAGCCATTTCGAGAGCCGCCGGGATCGGCGTGGTGTTCAGTCCGTGGAGTGCCTGCAAATAGGCTTCGCGTGCCTGCTGCCAGACCGGGATCTTCCAATCATCGGCTTCGGGGTAGAAGGCATCCTTGAGAGCGCGCTTGATCGATGCGCGTTGCTCGGAATTGGCGCTGCCGGATCGGTGCAGCCATTGCTCGGCGCGCAGCGCGTTCTGGACCTGCGGGAAAGGGCGCGTGCCGTATTCGAGGCAGATATGGCTCTGAAGGGCGTCTGGGCATTCCTGCGAAAACGCGGTCTGGATAGGCCCGTTGAGCGGGATGCTGGTCGAGGTGCCTGTCACCACCGACGTCAGCTTGCCCCACCATGTGCGCGCTCGTTCGAGAACGACGGGGTCCTCGGGACAGGCGAAGATCCGCTCTCCAAATCCGTAGGGGCCAAGGCCGGTGTGGATGTCGATCGAAGCAATGTGTTCGCGTCCGATGGCGAATTCCCGCAGGATGCGCCTGAAGGTCCTGTTGCTCCAGGTGGGGCCGGCTCCGCCAAAGAACATGCCGTCCTCGAACGCGTACTGTCCCATCGACATGGCGCGCTGCAGCCCGCGCTGGCCGACGCGCTCGACATAGGCGGCAAGCTGCGCCTCGTTGTCCGGCCGAGGCGGCCAGGCGTCCGGCAGCAGGAGATCGTGAATGTCGGCGTAACCCGCGTTGACGGGCAAGGGTGCGGAAAAGTCGATGAGGTTGCGATTGAGATCGACGTTTTCCTGAGTGACGCGGCGCGAGTGCGAGAACCCATAGGGGTTCGCGGCATGGACATGCATGACCGCGACGTCGGCATTCGTACGGACATGCTCCGGCGACCCGAGCAGCAGCAGGCCGGTCTGGATGGCCGAGCCGCAGTAGCCTTCGACGCCGTGAACACCGCTGATCACGATCAGCAGCGATGCGGCATCGACGGGGCCGTCGAATACCACGTCGGTTGCCAACGTCTCGCCTTGCGCGCCCTGGAGGGGCAGCACGAACGAAGTGACCGGGAGGTTTCGCACCGCCGCGGCCTGCATGAACTTCGCGCGAGCCTGTACGTAGCTCGTGCTGAATAGTTCGAGAATGTCCTTGTTGGTCATCGTCTACTCTCAAATTCCTTGAGTGGTTTGTCGCTGTCTTTCAGTTCTCCGGGCCCGGCAGGCCGCGCCGAAACTGGCAAAGATGGCGCGGCTGAGCGCGCTGTCGTCGATGCGCATTTCCGGATGCCATTGCAGCGCCAGCGTCCATTGCCGCGCATCCTCGATCGAGAAGGCCTCGATCAGGCCGTCCGGCGCCGTTGCTTCGACGCGCAAGCCCCGGCCGAGGCGCTCGATGCCCTGGTGGTGTAACGAATTGACCGGCACACGATCATCCCCGAGGAGTTCCGCAAGCCTGCCACCGGCGGCGATGTGCACGTCATGACTGTCGTCGTACCAGCGCCGGACGGGGCGGTCGTGATCGCCTTCACGATGATCGAGGCGGTTCGGCTGTTCGTGCACGGCAGGATGCAGGGTGCCGCCGAACGCGACGTTGAGTTCCTGCAGGCCGCGGCAAATGCCGAGAACCGGAAGACCAGCGGAGATCAGCCGCCGTATCATGGGCAGCACGACTGCATCGCGATCGCGATCCAGCTTCACAGCTGGTGCCAGAGGTGGAGCAGCATAGTGATCGGCTGCGACATTCGAAGGACTGCCAGTGAGGACAAGGCCATCGATGCCGGCGAGGAGGCTCTCCACGTCGACGCAGTCGGGCGCGGCTGGCAGGAGAACAGGCAGGGCATGCGCCACCTCGCTCACGGCCCGCACGTATCCGTGAAGGGCCGCGTGTGCGGTGTGTCCGTGCAAATCGATGCAATCGCTCATGATTGCAACGACGGGCCGGACCGGACATATGGTCGGCGACTGGCAATCCATCGCTAACCAATAACGCTCAATTCATTTGCGTATATTGCATTTATACTCCATAATTCATGCATAACTTGCAATTATGCGGACGCCGTGAATACGCGACAGCTTCGCCATTTCCTTGCGGTTCTCGATTTGGGATCGCTGAGTGCAGCCGCCGAGGCGGTGCATCTCAGTCAGCCGGCGCTGTCGCGCAGCTTGAGCGCGCTAGAAGACGAATTGCGCGCGCCACTGTTCGATCGAACGGGCCGACGTCTTCGAGCGACACCGTATGCCCTGGCTTATGCGAAGCGCGCCCGTCGGATCGTGTTCGACGCGAATGAGGGGACGCGTGAGCTCGAATTGATGCGAGGCGGCGAGCTCGGACGGCTCTCCTTCGCCATGGGTTCCTCACTCGCTGCCTGGCTGCTCGGACCCATGATGTTGAAGTTGATGCAGGAGGCGCCCGCGCTCAAGCTGAGTGCACTCATCAAGACATCGGATACGATGGTCGATGCGCTCATTGGAGAGACGCTCGACTTTTTTGTCGGCGATATCAGCGTCGCGGCACTCATCCCAGATCTGGCGGCCGAGCCGGTCTTTCCCTGCACCTTTAGCTGGTTCGCCCGACAACATCACCCGCTGGCACGGAAGCGGCGGATCGGAATTAAGGAGCTCGAGACATACACGCTCATCGGGACCGGCCACCTCGAGGAAACATTGCTGCGGCGATTTGCGCAGCTATATTCATTGCAACCTCCGGTGCTTGATCATTTCGGGATCATCGCAGACGACGTTGCGGCGGTGAGAAGGGTGATCGTTGACAGCGATGCGGTGGTCCCGGCAACGGACCTTTCAATGATCGACGCACTGCGCGCGGGTGAGGTGATCGTGCTCGATGTGAATCCGCCGCTGGATGACCTAAAGATGACCCTCGGCATCGTGCGCCGTCAAGGGCGTACACTTGTACCTGCGGCCGATCGTGCCTTCGAACTCATTCGAGCGCAGTTTGCTGAGGCTGCGACTGAAATCGCGCGCCTGCGCCGACGCGGGGCCAGCGCAGGCCGAGCCTTACGGTAGCGGTGCAGGTGAAACGCGGCTCGATGTCGGACAGGCGCACCTCATCCGGCCAGCGATCGGCACAGATCAAACCTCCAGCCCCGGCGGGGCCGCCATCTCTCGACGGTCGGCCCCTAACCGTGCGGGTACGCAGGTCGAGCATCAGACCATCCCGCTCGGCTGCGAGAGACGTTCCTGGAATTGCAGTTGCGCGACAAGACGAATCCGAAATTTACGTAACTGATGAAGGTTAAGGACGCGCACGGTGGCGTGTCTCTGCGCAGTATGTCGGTAGATGACAGCAGTGCCACAGTGTCGATCGCGACACACCGCATTGGCGCGCCTCGCCGCAGCTTTTGCGGCGTCCTTCATGGCGCTTTCTCCCTTAGCCTTGAGCCCGTCGCGAATGGCGGGTTCCGTTTGTGGCAGGGAAAGAACAGGCTGTGGACGGTTCGACTTTGGGGGGAAGCCAGCAGGTTAACGCTGGTGTCCTAAGCCAACTCCAAGGCTGCGCGCCTTTTGCCTCAACGAGCCCTCGGACCGCTTCATCAGCTTTGACAACTTAGCCACTGGGGTGCGGGCTTTGGAATGTGCCTTGAGCAGTTTGACGTCGTCCTTGGTGTATTCCTTGCGCTTGCTCTTCGTCTTTTTTGCCACCTGATGCTCTCCAACGTGATCACGTGCGGGGTTAAAGTGAACATGCGAATGCGTCAAGCGCAGGTGGGCTCTCGCCTTCCTTATCCGCAATGGTCTCGGAATGAACCAATGAGCGGTATCGCAGCCGACGTAGTCGCGCTTGCTCTTATATCTCGAGCGCGTTGGCTTGGGCGTGGTGGGCCGCCAGGCTTTCCCTAGCGGCCCGATTGCCTGAAGCCCAATTCCCACAAAGCAGCAAATTTGGCGCGGCGGAAAATAGATCGGCGACTACTCGAAAAATTCCCGGGTTCGATACCAATGCCGATCCCTCAGGAGGCGCAACCGCCAGCGGCTCGCGATACATTGCCGACGGTTAAGGCGGTGAACGACAAGGCCCGCCAGCGTGAACCGGCGGGCCTTTGCACTCCCGGCATCCTTAAGAGAAAGCTCAGCCAAATGTAAGGACGGCTTAAGGACTTCCGCCCACGGCCGGCACTAGCATGGCCATGGTGATCTTGTGAGCACCGCCACTGCGCCAACATGTCTTTCATCACGTTTCATTTTCTGCGCTGTGGCGGCTCGCCGCGTCCGGCCCTGAACGCGCATCGGAGCTGACCGAAGATTTCGAGAAATGGAGCCGTATCATGTTTTATCGGTTATCGGGCGTCGCACTTGCCATTCTCATACTGGGCACCATCGACGTTGTCGCAGCGGACCTGCCGGTCTATGAAGTCGCGGGCCTCCCAATCACACCGCATCAATTGATGGTGCTGGGACCGGCCGGCGCGGAGCAGGACCTCTCGCCTTTCATACAGACGATGGCGGGAATGCCAGCGTCGCCGCATCAGATCGCGGTCCTCACGCCGCGTCCGGCGCAGATCGGGCAGCAAGCTTACAACAAAAGGTGAGCGCGCTGCGGTCCGGAATCTGGCGGCGGCTTTCCGCAGTTCAAGACACGCATGATGCCAATCCGGTCGAGCATCGTCGGGCCCCTTGCTCGGCCACCAGGATCAGGGCTTCCATCGCCGCTTGCCATTCCGGGGCAACATGCACGCCTTGGACAGCGCGGCGACGTACTCGCCTGCGTCATGCAGCGTGACCAGCTCGCGGTGGTCAACCTCGATCGGATCTTCAAAACGGCGGCCCCAGCCCCGTTCTGCCATTTTGCGGCGCACACACAAGCTATGATGGAGTTTTTCGTCGGATGTTGTCCCCGCGAAACAATTAGCAAGCTCGAGGAAGCCGTTTTTGGACTGCGTCGAAAGAGGGCGGCAATATATCTGCTGTATGACAGCTATGTTAAACAATGGAGTTTGACAAATGCTGTGCGAACGATTTTTTCTCGTTTTGGAAACGCTGCTCCAGAGCCAAATTCAGTCGACCACTTATCGTGACGGCGCCCCGCGGGTGACGAGCTCGTCCCAGCATGTACCGGTACAGCTTCCTGCTAGGTCCTAAACGCGCCGGCGTAGGCTAGGCCTCAGTCGGCGGCATCGACCTTCAAGAGCCGGACATAGGTCCCGCTTTCTTGCAGCTCGAGCCAGCCGCGCTCGACTGCGTGCTTGATCCCGGCGCCGAACTCGGGGCCGGTTGCTTTCAGCGTGTAGAGGAACGGCGCGTTGATCTTCTCGATATGGATGCGGCCGTCTTGCACAGGCTCGATGCCGGCGGCGATCTCGACGAGCCGCGGCTTCCGGGTTGGCGAAGGGACGTTCGGCGGTGAGCTTCATGGATCGATGAGGCGGTGGGCGACGCGGATGTGGGAATCAAGAGTTGGCTTCGTGACTACCTCGCCGCAGAAGCAGCATGCAATCCCTTCTGGACGCTGGGTCGGCAGCGGAAGCGCTAGCCGGTGCATCTGGCCCTTCCAAGCGGTCCAGTCACGCTGGCGACGCCACATCTCGAAGTCTGCCTCAGTGCTCGTGGCGGCAGCTCCTGCCACGCTGTTTGAAAACTCGTGCGGGCTTCGTCAAACGTCTCGGCAATCCCGCAGAGGCACTCACCCGGATCAGTGCCGGGATAGAAGCCGCAGGACCAACTCCACTGCGGGGCCGAGTTCGGGACACCGGCGCGGCGACCGATGACACCGACACGGACATCGCCGCTGTAGACTAGCCACGTCTCGCGGTGCGGATCGTCCTTGCTGCGGCGGCGGGTAATAGGTAAACGCGTCGGAGATTTCTAGCGAGTGTCTGCTGTGTGCGCGAACCTCGGGCGGAGGTCAAAAAAATACCTCGGGGCTCACGTCTGCTTAATCCCCAACAGCGGCACGAGAGCAGACATTCCGGGACCGCCGCTCAAAGCCAAGGGGTAGCGTCCAAAAGGAGGCGTCCAGCCGCAAAAACCAGCGCCGCGTAAGTAAAGAGCATCCCGAAGCCTCGCACCGGGGCCAATCCCCCAAGCATGCCAATCAAATGCAGCAGTCGTCCCAGCGCAAGCGCTGCCCCGATGGCGACCACCGCCCAAGTCGGTGCGGCATGCGCCTCCACCAAGCCCAGCGAGATCACCCCAAGAGGCACGTACTCGATAAAATTTCCTTGGGCGCGGATGCGTCGCAGCAGCGTCTCATCGGTACTGTCGCCTACCATCTGCCCGACCTTTGCGCGGCGCAGGGAAATGGGAAACGACAGGGCCACAAGAGAGACCGCAAACGCCGCCGCGAAGATAGAGGTAATGGGAAGCACAGCCATGGCTAACGCGCGCTATCAATGATTGCGCCGCCGTCGGCTGTAAGGCTGGCTCCTGTCATGAACTGCGCGTCCTTGCTGGCGAGAAACAGGACAACCGGGGCCACGTCGTTCTCCGGCGAGCCGTACCGAAGCAACGCATTTGTCGGCGCAGGCACGTTCGCGGCAGGGCCCCACGTTTCCGCGAGTGGCAGGATGTTGTTGACGGTGATCTTGTCGGCACTCCATTCACGCGCGGCGGTCCGGGTAAGGGCGCGAACGGCCTCTTTGGCCATGTTGTAGGGACCATAACCCACGAGGCCAATAATCCCGGCCATCGAGCCGAAATTGATGACGCGGCCTTCTCTGCTTGCTTTAAGATAGGGATAGCAGGCCTGCATCGTGCGCAAATAGGCAATCGGTCCCGTCTCGAAATTTCGCTGTAATTGCTCCGCCGAAAGCTCAACGATGGAAGACAAATGAGCCGTTGGGTCGAAGGCATTGTTTACGAGTATGTCGACCCGGCCACAGGCCGCGACCACCTTGTTCACCGCTGCCGTGATGTGATCGGCCCTGCTGATGTCACAAACAACACTTAGCGCCGTGCCGCCCGCCGTTTCGATCTCTTCAACCGTGGCATCCACATTCGCGGGCGTAAGCGAAAGGACCGCGACCTTCGCGCCTTCCGCCGCGAACAGCTTCGCGGTGGCGCGGCCAATGCCGCGACCAGCGCCGGTGACGATGGCAACTTTTCCATTGAGTCGGTTCATGTTCATCTCCTTCGATAGCTCTTGTTGTGTTTGTTGTTTTCCTGCTCGTCAAAACATCGCCACCAGCGCGTAGGGCGACGGAATTTCGCGGGCAGCGTTCTGTGTAACAAAGGAGGCGATGAGCAACGCGAGTCCGATCACGGCGGGCAAGGCGCCGCTCGGCTTGCGAACACCAAGATAGGCCAGGCCTGACATCAGCAAGTGATAGAACATACCGGCGTAAGCGAGGTCGCTGAGCGCTACGTTGGTGTGCGACAGGATCGCGGCAGGTCCCAGGACCTTCATGACGATCATGAAGGGTACGAGGTAAGCCGGGTATCCGAGATCGGACAGAACTTGCCGAACCCAATTCGCTTTCGTGAGGTACATGAAGGCGGAGGCTAGATACAACACGGACAAAAGCGCCGTACTGATCCAGTAGGTGTAGATCGTAGCCATGTGGTCGTCATGCTTGCTGGTGGGACAGCAACATCCTTCCTTCGTGTTGATTTGTTCGCGGGCGCGTATTCATCACGCACTTGCGGCGTACATCGAAAATGTAGAACAAGGTTGATTTTGACAAGTAGGATGAATAACTTGCTGTTAGTATGGAATACCAGACTATGGCCAATAGAGAGATAAACATGCACGAAGAGATGCGGCGCGCCTTCGCGCTGCTCTCGGGCAAGTGGAAGCTTGAGATCATGTGGTTGCTCAATCAACGGATTTACCGCTTCGGGGAGTTACGAAAGGCGATCCCCGGCATCACGCAGCACATGCTCACCGCGCAACTTCGCGAACTCGAAGCTGATGGCCTTGTGTCGCGCACCGTATTTGCCGAAGTGCCGCTTCGGGTCGAGTATGAGATCACCGAGAAAGCGCGTGGGCTCGGCCCCACGATGGAGGCCCTGACAGCTTGGTGGACCAAGTTCGGAAAGACTGTACCAGCGAAGCCCGGTGCGCGGGGTCGCAAGCCAAAGGGGGAATGACTCAACTCAAGCTAAGGGTGAAGCTAAAGTTGCTGCTGCTTCCGAAAGTCCGCTTCGTGTCAAAATGTGAAGAACTCAACGTGAGCAAATCGAGTCCGCTATTCACCCCTTAAGCGGACCTCGACGAGGCGAGCGGCCACTTCGCTGATAGGCCAATCGCAGAGCGATCGGTGCGGCCACTGCGTCCGACAGCCATCAGTGTCAAGGTTACGTTGCCGGTTTGATCGCTCTAAGGCTGCTTCTCGAAAGTTCGCATCGAGCCTACGGATGTGAGCCATGGCTGCGCGGAGCGAGACCACCACTGAGTATGGGGGACGATCTGGTCGCGTTGACGAATGGAGCCCACGCGGATGGCGTAAATCTTGGGGCCTGCTCCGAGCGCCGTCGCGTAGACATGCGTTCCACATTCCGGGCAAAACGCTTGTGGCCTTTTATTGCCGCTCTCGGCGGTCTTGATGTAGATTTTCGGCTCGCCCGAGAGCAACCTGAAAGTGTCTTCCCGCGTGAAGGCGTGCACGCGGAATGCAGAGCCGGAAACTGGCAGTCGGTGCAATTGCAGAGCAGGGTCTTGTCCGGCTCGATCTCGGCCTCAAAGGTGATGTATCCGCAGTGACAACGCCCGTCGATTTTCATCTTAATCCTCCGCAGCGCGTTCGTGCGCAAGCTCATGCTAATCTGCTCATGGTCTCGGTGTGCATGTTTGCGAACCGAATTCGCAAAATCCCGTTCCACTGACCGGCGAGGCGTGCGGAGTCGTCGCAGAAGGGCCATCACCGGCCTTATGCGGCGCTGCAAACCGCATCTCTATTCGATCACCTCGTCGGCGCGGGCGAGTAACGAGGGCGGCACGATGAGACCGAGCGCTTTGGCAGTCTTCATGTTGATCACCAGGTCGAACTTGGTCGGCTGCTCGACCGGCAGATCGGCAGGCTTGGTGCCTTTGAGAATTTTATCTACGTAGTCGCCTGCGCGGCGGAGCAGATCGGTTACATCGGCGCCGTATGAAACCAAACCGCCATTGATGGTGAACAGTCGGAAGACGTAGAGCGCGGGCAGACGATGCTCCGCGGCCAGCGCGGTAACTCGTGTGACGTTGTTAACGGTCAATTGACTGGCAAGAGGAAGAATTGCATCGGCGTGCTGGGCCGCGGCGGAGGCAAAGGCAATGTCGAGTTCCTCCACCGTGGTCGCCTCCAGTACCGGGAAAGTCACGCCCAGCTTCCGAGCAGTTTCCGGCAACTCCTCGGCTACGAACAACCTATGACTTGCATTGCCCGGGTTGACCAGGACCGCAATTTTTGAGGCGGCAGGAACCATCTCCCGCAGGATTTGTATTCCTTTGCTCACGAAATTTCCGGATACGAAGGTTGCCAGGCCCGTTATGTTGCCACCGGGATGCGACAGGCTTTGGACGAGGCCAAGCCGCACGGGGTCGGCCACAGCCGCGAAAACAATCGGAATGCTGGCAGTTGCCGATTTCAGAGGTAGGGCTTCCTGCGGGCCCGGGCCAACGAGCACATCGGGCTTGAGCGCGACAAGCTCGTTCGCTAGAGGCACTAGGCGCTCGGCGTGCCCCTCGGCCGACCGGTAATCAACGATCAGGTTCTTCCCTTCGATCCAGCCATGATCGCGCATGCTGTCCTGCCACACCTTGTAGTTTGGCAAGTACAGGGGCGCGGTATCAAGATAGCCAACCCGGCGAGGCGGCCCCTGTGCCCACGAACGCCGTGGCGAAACGAGCAGTGCCGCAGTACCCGCTATGAAATCCCGCCGGTTCATTCGATCCTCATCAAGGTTTGAGGACGATGGAACAAACCTTATCACGTTTTTCGATGGGGCCTCGCAGTAGTGGGCATCGAATGGATCGTGCCCACGATCTCCGGGATCGCCTCTACGGCAGCCATGAAGCGCCGTCGCCGATCCACAGGACCCGCAACACGCCGGCGGCTGGCCGCGCACGCCTGCCGGGTGAGGCGGTGACGACGAGGTCCGCCGGCTCCCGCTGGTGGGCCTTAACTTAGCTGAATTACCTTTCAAAGCTTTCCGCCGATCATCGAGCCATGGCAGCAGACGATGACAAGCGGGAAGCACCGCGCCCCAATCCTTCGCGCACAGCAGAGGCCCTGGAGATCATTGAGGAGTACGCTGACGACCTGCGGGAGATCATCAGGAAGCTTCGTCGGAAGCTGAATTGAGGCCGCGCGTTCACCTCACGAGTCGATAGGCCTTCACCCGCTTGCTGTGCGGCGCGACCTCCGGGCTTGGCTTCCATCTGTTCTGCGCGCGCATGACACCGATCCTGGCGAACATGGTCGGCCCGCCTTTCTCGGCCACCAGGATCAACGCTTCCATCGCCGCTTGCCATTCCGGGCGATCGTGCACGGCCTTCGGCAGCTCGGCAATGTATTCGCCGGCATCGCGCAGCGTGGCCAGCTCTGTGTTCACAAGTGCACCGACCAGCGGGTTCGATTGCCCTAAAGGCCAATTTTACTTAACTCGCGGTGGTTCAATAATCATTGAATTGCAGACCATGGATTTCCATCGCGCTGAGCAAGCTCATTTTGGGCTGGCGAGCGCGAAATCTTTTGTTGGTTTGCCCATGCTGCAAAAGGATGGCTGGCGCGGACCTGTTTCGCCAGGGGCGATGCATGCTCGGCGAGCAAAGCCTTCAATGCAGCGAGTGCAATGCATCCAATGCGGTGACTTATTGGCGCTTTGAGGGGGTTGGGTCCGCTGCGGGCGCCCCCCTGATCTCTAGGCACTGAGATCACCCCCAATGAGGTTCTTTGTCGCTAAGAGCCGGACATCGCTCGTCGGGAAAAATAGGAACCGGGGCATCTCTAAGTATTTCTTGCGTTCTTGAAGCGTCCAGGAGTCGTTCATGCTTACAGCTACAGAATGCCAAGCACTTGCCGACGAATACAGATCCCGCGCTCGGCAGCCTGAAATCTCGAAAGAGTGTGCCGCCATGCTCACGAATATCGCGCGAAGTTTTGTCGGTCTCGGGACCCAGCTTGATCGGCTCTCCGCCTACTTGAGAGATGATTCAAACCGGAGACCACGTCAGTCGACTTCTGGTTTCAGCAACCGCACATAGGTCCCGCTCTCGTGCAGCTCGAGCCAGCCGCGCTCGACCGCATGCTTGATGCCGGCACCGAACTCCGGGTCGGTGGCCTTCAGTGTGTAGAGGAATGGCGCGCTGATCTTCTCGATATGGATGCGGCCCGACAGGCTCAATGCCGCAGGCGATCTCGACGAGCTTGCGGGCTGCGGCTTCCGGGTTGGCGAAGGGACGTTCGGCGGTGAGCTTCATGCGGCAGTCGGTCAGTGTACGGCGAGAATGTGGGAATCGATGGTGCGGCTGGTGACTACCTCGCCACAGAAGCACCGAGCAATCCCTTCCGGCCGTTGTGCGGGCAGAGGAAGCGCCTGATCATGCCTCTGGTCCTTCCAGGCCGTCCAGTCGCGCTGCCGGCGCCAAGCCTCGTAATCGGCCTCTGTGCGCGCGCTGCGCGAAGTGATGGACCGGAATCCCGTTGCAGGTGACCGTGAGCCAGCCGGGCGGATCTATGGCCGGCGCGGCAACGACTGGCAAAGATTCGATTGCGGTAACTGAAAAACAGGAAGAGACTTTGACGGTCGGACCCAACAAGCCCCTACGGCTATCACCGAAGGAGGAGGGAATGACCGCTTATAATTACGGATGGAAGCCGCCCACTGCCGCCCAACATGAAGCGCAAAGGGTCTTCAAGGAAACCGATGCCAAAGTAGCGATGTCCGAGTATGAACGCATCCAAGCGGCGTTTCATGCAAATCGCGAGAGGTTAAAGGCTGAACGACTTGCTCGCGAGGCCGAAGCGGCGGCCCGGAGGCACAAAAACCTGATCACGGCCCACTCTCCGAATATGCATGGCGGTCTGCGGCACCGCTAATACGAGCATCCAAATTATCAATCTCTTGAGAGACTGGAACGCGCGATAGCTACGGGCGCGCCCATTCCGGCCGGTCGTGCTCTTTCTTCGGCAGCGCGGCGATGTAATCGCCGGCATCGCGCAGCGCGGGGCCGATAAGGCGCGCAAAGCAACGCCGTCCGCACGGAGGAGAGTTTTCATTAACGGCGCAGGCATCGGCAGAATATCAGGGAGGCTGCCGCCGGGCTTAGAGTGGGAGTTGAGCTGATGGGAGATCCGGGCCTATTGTACTGCGTTGCTGGGGACAGTGGCCCAGTGGAGGGTGGTTCAGATGAAGATGCTTTTCACGTCTCTGGTCGGCGTTTCGCTCCTCGGATTCGCGGTGACCGCTCAGGCGGACACGATTTACCCGAGGAAGCGATGTCGTGTGTACGATGACACTTCATTCATTCAAATTCCCGGCCAGTGCGGAACCATTCTGCCATACTACCCCCGCAAACTATTTGTCCGTTCCTGGTGGAGGCAGCCTCGTGTTTGAGCGCTGGTATTGAGCACGACAACCCGGAAGGCCCGTGAATACCGGCGATGATCAGCCTATGAGGAAGTTGAAGCTGCATCACCTGGTCGAGCATTCTAGGATCTCTTCGACTTCAGCCCGATCTTGGATGAGCCGCTATTGTTTTGGTGCCTCGGAAGGTGCTTCTGGCGCCGGGGGCTCGGCGGCCGGTGTGGTGCCTCTGAGTTCTGACGGAGCCGCGCAATCGCCGGCCCAAATCTTGGTGCCTTTTACCGTGCCAACTAATTTGCAACCCATCGGTGCTTGCGGCTTAACCTGGGCTGCCGGTCTTTTGGCCACTTTCGGTGGAGCAGTCTGAGCAAACGCGCTAGTCGCAAAGAGCAACAGCGCGATGAGTCCGATTAGCGGCTTCATGGTCTTCCCCAATCAGTTCCTGTTCGCCTTCAGCCCGAGCGCCCGAGCGTGACCAGCCCATCGCGCCTATCTTCACACAGATCGCATAAACAATCACAAATGTATCGCGCACGCGACATGATTGAGTTGGCCCACAGGCTTGCACCGCGGTCTGTTTCGAGGGCGGGCGGAGGCATGGGACCGCATCTCATTGCTATGGGAGTTTCATTCGACGTCGGCATGGCAACTCGCGATTGCGCAGTCGATCTTTGACAGGGGAATCGAATGATCGCGAAATATTCAGCCCGACAGTGAGGCAGAGGAGGCCTCAACGGTAACCCATCGCAGACGACACCGGCTTGTTCCAGTTGAAGTCCGGCCGGACATCAGCACCGCTCCTGCCGCAGGCAGAACAGGTGAACCTCGGCTCGATGTCGGACGTGCACCTCATCCGGCCAGCGATCGGCATTCAGGGCTACGTTGTGGCTGCAACGATAGTCCGAGCAGTAGACCAGGACAGCGCGATCGCAGCCTGCATGCAGCGTCGCTTATCGACGGCGAGGGGCCGAGCAGGCCATGCAAGGGTTCCTTCACCTTGATCCAGGGATACATCCTAATGAGCTATAGCCGGAGATCGCTTCGTGCTGAAGAGTGAGACCGCCGCGGCTGGGGGCCAAACGGAGATGTCCGATGGATGTGGCAGGCAGGCGCTTCGCGCATGTGAAGAGAACCCTCCGCGTCCGGTCGACCCTTGTCGGCCTGCTGGAAGAGTTGCCGTTTATCTGCCCGGTGGTGGTCGCAATCGGCTCGCTGATCATGATCGGCATCACGCTCTGCAAGGATTGGCCGCAGTGAGTCATTCAACTGCGGCGGAAAGCAGGCAATCCTTGGACCGCCGCTTTGGGGCCACAACCGGAAGCTCGGACCAGCTATGGCTTGGGCGGCGGCGGTAAAGCTCCGGCCTGATGAAGCATCGCAAAGCGATCCGGCACTCCCCAATGCTCAACTAGCCTTCCGTTTTCAAATCGGCATATGTCGATGACGGTCATGCTAATTGGTTTGCCTGAGCGCCGGTGTGTTCCGGTCGCTGTGCTTCGGCCCCAGACCTTGTCGCCGCTCTCGACGAGGTCTTCAACCGTAAGCGTGAGCCCTTGTATGTTGCCGCGAGCTGTTTGGATCTGATCCTTCAAAATCTCTGGACCGAGAACATCGGTCTTGGCGAGGTATTCGTGCTCAGACAGGCTTGGAGCGCACACCTCATCAGCAATGGAGAGATCTCCCTGATTGAAGCCACGTTCGATGATGGCGATGAACAATCGAACATTCGTGGATTGGACGGCCCCTTGCGCCGTCGCCATTGTCGCTCCGGTCGCCGAGCCAATTGCTGCGCCCGTGATAGCCGTCACAAAGTCACGCCTCGTCGCGTTCGCAGTCATTGCGTTGCACTCCCTGTATCGCAGCGTCCTTTGCTCCGCCGCCACGTCGCCTTCAAGCATTTCAAGCTGCCAAACGCGCGTCAGAAGCACGAGACATGAGCTAGCTGAAAGTACCCAGCAGAGTGAGGAGAGCGAAAACGAACGCGACAATTCCCAGAATGGCAAGAACGCCCTTCCATCTTTGGTAGGCTTTCGTTTGCGAGGGGTCTCTCGGTTCGTTCGGCTCGAATAAGGACATTCCCCGCTCCTAAAGCAGGATCGCGCGCAAGACGTTTGACCAGCCGCCTCCGCCAATCTTGACCTAGATCAACGGCGACCCGCCTTGGCGCGTTTTCCGGCCTCGGTGCTACGATCTTCCCAAAGGCTTCGGCGGACGGGGACACTACGGTGGCGGCAAGGCCGTAGCGCGGCCCGCCCAAGCGTTTTCCCGGCCCGAGAATTCGGGCGCACAGCGGCCTCCCCAGAGGCTTCGGCGGATCGGGACACAACGGCGGACACTTTGGATCATGACCGTTGTATTTATTGGACTATTTCCGTCTCTCCGGTTCCCGCAAGGGGAGAAGGCGGCCTTAGTGTCAGGGCTTCAGATCTGGGCGCCGGATGAGAAGAAACGGCGGAAACCGCCGGTGTGTGCGGCCGGCCGCCTAGGTAAGCGGAGGCTTGCATGAGCGGCCCCGCCACCAAGGCGGCGTGACGTCGCGCGCCGATTTGACTTCCGACGAGAGAAGATTCGTTTTTGGATCCAATGAAGCGGTTTAGGCCGTTTTGTCGGAAGTTCACCTGTAAAATTTAGAAAAGCGCCTGACTTCACGGCTGCCGTCGGCGCTGGATCTCACTTAGGGACAGGCTTTCCGATGCTACACCACGATGCAGGCTAAACACGACCTCGGCTGCAAAATCCCAAGTTCCTTCGCGTGATTTGGTTCCCTCTCCCCAGCTTCCGCTTGATCTAAAATGAGCGACGATGGGAGCACGTTAGACAGGAGAACAATATGACAATCTACATTTCGCAAGGGCGGTACACACCGGCGGCGATCCGCGCAATGACCGCGAAGCCGGAGAACCGTTCTGAGGCGATTGCTGAGATGCTCGCCGCCGCCGGCGGTCGTCTAATCAGTTGGTACCTCACCTTGGGTCGGTACGACTGGCTGATAGTAGCCGAAGCTCCCGACGAACGTACGCTGGTGTCGGCTGTGCTTGCGGCGGCTGCTGGCGGAAGCTTGTCCGACATAACCACGACTGTGGCACTCTCCGCCGACGATACAGTAAAGGCTTTCGGTCAGGCGGGTGAGCTTGCGAAGAAGTTCAGATCGGCCGGAGCCGACTACTATGGGGTGCCGGTCGAGTCGGCTCGCGAAATTGCAGCGGGCACAAAGTAGCCGAACCTCCACACGCCACGTCGATGGCCGAGACTATGCCCACGGGAGTTCGTAAAAGCGAGTGGCCAATCGCTTCCGGTCTTACCCGACGGGCGGACATTCCTGGTGTCCGTCGGCAGAAGGGCCAGAAGCGGCCATTCGATCGCCTCGGTCAGTACTGCGCGGTGACTATTCGGGCAGCCCCGCTTTCCGAAGACCCTAAATAAACAGCCTTGAGTGTTTGAAGGCAATTAAGGCCGATAGCCAACCATCAAACAATCCGGACGAAGGTTTGCGCCGTCGCGATCTGCACACGACCGGTAACGCAGCAGTGCCTGCGGCCAGATGCAGGAATTGCCTGCCGGGAAGTTTTATGGCTGGCGTTTCTTCAAATTGTTTGCGCGATGGTTTTACCTTGGATCACCCGGGGTTCATGCCCCGCGAACGGATGATTGCAGCGGCCGTCGGCCCTTTCACAAATTCAATGAGTGCGTTGGCGGCGGCAGTATCTTTTGCATTCAACGCGACCGCCGCGGTGAAGACGACATTTTCTTGTACGGCGTCAGGGAACGGTCCGACAACATCCAAGCCCGGCGCACTGAGGACATTGATGAGGAATAGGCCGAGTTCCGCTTCTCCCTTGGCCACGACTGCGACAACCGCCGCAGGATTGGGCTGTGCTTTCATCTTTGCCTTCATCTGCTCCGCAATACCAAGTCGATCAAACACCCTTGCAATGGAATAGCCGGTTGCGCTTTCCGGAATTGAGGCAATTGATTGCGCCTTGAGCAGCGTCGTTTTGAGGGCATCGGCCGTTCCAATTTCTGGCTTCGAGGCGCCGGCGCGGATGGCTACGCCAAGACCAACCCGGGCAATATCAGTCGTCGGGCCAGCGACGAATTTGGCTCGAGCCGCCGCATCTTGCATGACTTCGGCAGGAACAACTCCAACGTCGAATGGCTTGCCCGAGGTGGCTTCCTTGATGAGGTCGGGTGTGGTGCCGAAGAAGATCTCGAGCTTATGTCCCGAGGCTTGCTCAAACTGCGGCTTAATCTCCGCCCAAACATTGCTCATCGCTCCTCCTGCCAGAAGCCTGAGTTCGGACGCATACAGGTTTCCAACTGGTGCAATCGACATTGCACAGCAGCACGCAAGCACTGCCGTGTTGAAGCGCGATCCATTCATGGTTTGCCCCACCATACCGACAAAGGAACCGACAAACGTACTTTGGCCCTTCGTCGCGGCAAACTGGGCACAACGACGCGGCAACTCCTCAAGCCGGCCCCGTATGTCTCAGAAGGGCCAGAAGCCGAGTTAGAAGCGACGACTTGAATTGTCTCCGTGTCCTCAGTTGCGGATCAGGGACGGAGGACTGAGCTACTGGACCTCGGTGAACTTCGGTCCAGATGACAGAATCTGCGCGTTAGTTGCCGAGGGCCGGTTCGACGGCGATGCCGGGTCCGGCGATCGTAAAGCGGCGTCGGGCGGAGCTCCCGGGGATGGTCGACGGGTAGCGGTTGCCGGAAGCACGATCACTTTCGATCCGACTTTCACCCGCTCATAAAGGTCCACGACGTCCTCATTGGTCAGCCGGATACAGCCGGAAGAAACCCGCTTCCCGATCGTATCGGGCTTGTTGGTGCCGTGAATTCTATATTCGGTCTCGCCTAGATACATCGCCCGAGCGCCGAGCGGGTTGCCGGGGCCGCCTGCCATAAACCGCGGCAGATAAGGCTGACGCACAAGCATCTCTGCAGGCGGACGCCAATCCGGCCATTCCGTCTTACGGGCCACAGTCTGTTCACCGGACCATGTGAAGCCTTCGCGGCCAACACCGATCCCGTAGCGCATAGCTTGCGTGTCGTTCAAAACGAAATAAAGGAATGTGTTTTTGATATCGATGATCACAGTGCCCGGCGTCTGGTGGCTGGCGCAGTCAACCACCTGCCGAATAAATGCTCCGGGAACGTCAGCGACTTTTGGTGTTTCAACCTGAGGTGCCGGGACCGAAATCGGAGCCGGAGCTGACGCTGATGCATGAACTGGAGTTGACACATAAACCGGAGTTGACGACGCCAGGGCTTGGTGGGCGGACGACTTTCGTATTGATTGCACGCTCGCCGGGTGAGACAGCAAACTGTACCCCAATGCGGCGACGGCCACAGCGCCAATCGCAATTCTCCCGACCGTTGGTAGAGCGAGCGTCTCTGCCTTTCCACGTTTGGCCCGCTTACTCATATCTTTCCCCAGGTCACCATGCCTGGAAGAGGTAGCCAGCAAAATTTAAGAAACTTCGAAGCGATTTCGCTCAAACTGGAATCGTTAGCGGTGGTTAACGCCGAACTCTCGTTCGACATAAATTGGAAGTACCGCTTGATATTTAGCTTGCGACGTGGACACCGCGCTTTCATCGCGGAGCCAATCGACGTTTGAATAGCGCGGCGGAGCGGGCACGCTCCGCTCTTTCATTAACGGCGGCTTTGGGTCACGAACCGAACTGACGGAGAGGGTGGCTTTGGAATGCGGAGGGGACCTGTATGGCTGGTACACAGCAGTGGGAGTGAGCGGCGCCCGGGGCCAACGGTGGAGTGGGAATAGGGCAGCCGGCTGCGATCGCGCAGTTTTGCGTAGTCTGGTGAAGTTGTTCTCGCTTCCGATCGCATTGAGGACGCTGACCGAAGCAGTGAGCTTGGCTTGTCCCGGTCGAGGTCGGTAATCCACCGCGATTTCGCTAACGGAGTATTCCAGCGCACTTGATCGTAAAGAAGGGCGGGGCGCCCAAAGCTCAGCTCCGAGCGTCGGCGCAGGTTGGTCATGGCGACGTCGAGCCCAACAGACGATCACCAGCACTTCTGGTGCCGTTGTCGCGACACGTACATTCGTCACACGGGCAGTCTGTTCACTTCTGAACAGATCGTGGGCTGACCATCGGCGTACGGTAGGTCGGTGCGCCGTCATGGACAAAGATCGTTTGTTCATCGTGCTGCTGATACTGCTGGGCATGTTGCCTCCGGCATTACTCATTCTCGCGCTGTTCTTTCGCTGAGCCGTCCAGTTCACGGGGCAGACCGTAGGGAGGAGCCCTCGGCGGTAGACGCGTCCACCAAGCGAACGCCGCTTTAGATGTAAGTTTTATGACGCGTTTGGCGTATGCGTGGTGTGCGCGTCGCGCTGATGATCATGTATCCATATTCCCACACTGCGACCGAAAAGCGCCTGTTTGTTGCTTATCGGGCAGACAGGCAAATCTGTTTTGTTTCAACGTTTGCTTGCCGGATACAGTCATTGGCTGGAGAGACAAAAGTGAATCGTTCCCTGATAACTGACATGCCGCGCGACAAATATGTCGGGCGCTGCAAGCAGCGAGCCTTCGATTATATCGACCGAGACGATCTTAAAAGCGCAGTCGGCTCGTTTGTCAGCGATATGAGCGCACGTCCCGATTGCGAATTGCCACGCCACCTGGTTGCTCTCGGCGTTTTGCTGCTGATGGGGAACGATGTGCTTGGGTGGAGGACGCTGATCGAAGGAGTAAGGTGATGTCACTCGCAGGAACAGTGGCTCGACATAGAAGCTTGCCAGGCTACGACTTGTGGGAAGCAGCGCGGGCGACAGGAACAACAACATACTGCTTTGCAATGGAAAAATTCACGCTAATAGTCGATAGCCTTGCGCTCGCCGCTTTCGTGTCGGCCCTCATCTTTGCAAAGCAAACACGCGGACGAAGGCACTAGCACCCGTGACGTTCCCTGCCGGCGAATGCGATTCCGGCAGCAGCCGCGGCGCCCTCGTGATGCCGCTAGTCAAATCGCACATGTGCAGCAAATGCCGCACGCGGCGGTCTCAGATGCGAAACCTGTTGACAGGGATCGGCTTCATTTGTCCTTCCACTTGATCGAGCAGCCGATAGACGCCTTTTGGTCAGCCGGCGCCAGACCTGTGGTCGCAATTGCGCACATGGCCTCGACAAGCTCTCGGGGCGCCCCTGCGCGAGGCGGAGTTGTGCGCCCTGCGTCGAGCCGGCCGCGATACTTGAGCTTGCGGTCAGCATTGTAGCCGAAGAAGTCCGGCGTACAGACGGCCCCATACGCCCGAGCGACTCTCTGGGTCTCGTCGTGGAGATATGGAAACGGGAAATCATGAGCCTTCGCGAAACGCTTCATATTCTCAAATGAGTCTTCGGGATAGCTCGCCGCATCGTTCGAGCAAATCGCCGCAAAACCAATGCTCTCCGACATCAGCGCGCGGGCGTCCGAAACCATGCGGTCGATCACCGCTTTAACATAGGGACAATGGTTGCAGATGAAGACGACGACAGTGCCTTTTGCGCCCGCAACGTCGTCCAGTGCGTAAGTCTTGCCGTCGGTGGCCGGAAGCTGGAACACCGCCGCCGGCGTATCAAAAACGACCTGGGTAGCTGCTGTTGCCATATCGCACCTCCTTGTGCCCAATATATGCTGACGACGGCCTGCTGGGGCACAGTTTCCAAAACCTTCGCTAGTCGCATCGTTTTGGCCATACGTCAGCCATTTCCGGTCGACTCTTAACACTGCCATTTGGACGAGCGCGGGATCGTCGGTGTGGGCCACGAACGGACGTTGGCACCTCCAATGCTCCGGCGCGTGGGGCGGCGACCAAGCCTATGTCGCAGAAGGGCCATCACCGGACTCATGCGCCGCAGCAAACCGCATCTCTATTCGATCACTTCGTCTGCAAGGGCGAGAAACGAGGGCGGTACCGTGAGGCCAAGCGCCTTTGCAGTCTTGAGGTTGATCACCAGTTCGAACTTGGTCGGCTGCTCAACCGGCAGATCGGCAGGCCTGGTGCCTTGAGGATCTTATCGACGTAGTCGCCTGCACGGCGGAGGCTATCGGCTATGTCGGGGCCGTATGAAACCAAACCGCCATTGGTGGCGAATAGTCGGTATAGGTAAATCGCGGGCAGACGATGCTTCGCCGCCAGCGCGGTAACTCGTGCAACGTTGTTAACCATCAAGGCATCGCCCATGACAACGATGGCATCGGGCTGCTGGGCTGCGGCCGAGGCAAAGGCGATGTCAAGTTCCTCGGCCGTGGTCGCCTCCACTATCGGCAGAGCGACGCCTAGTTTCCGGACAAGTTGGGGTATGTCCTCGGCTACGTGCAACCTGTGCATTGGATTGTCCGGATTGACCAAGATCGCAATTTTCGAGGCGGTGGGAACCATTTGCCGCAGCTTTTCGATCGTTTTGCCAACGATCTCTCCCGGGACGAAGGACGCAGGACCCGTTATGTTGCCGCCTGGATGCGACAGGCTTTGGACGAGGCCGAACCCCACGGGATCGGCAGCAATGAATACAATCGGAATGGAAGCCGTTGCCGCTTTCAGGGCTAAAGCATTTGGCATGCCCGGGCCAAAGAGCACATCGGGCTTGAGGGCGACAAGTTCGTTCGCTAGAGGCGCCAGGCGCTCGGCATGATTCTCGGCCGACCGGTAATCAACGATCAGGTTCTTCCCTTCGATCCAGCCATGATCGCGCATGCTGTCCTGCCACACCTTGAAATTTGGCAAGTACAGGGGCGCGCTATCAAGATAGCCGACCCGGCGAGGCGTCAACTGTGCCCACGAACGCCGTGGTGAAACGAGCAGTGCCGCAGAACCCGCTATGAAATCCCGCCGGTCCATTCGATTCTCATCGCAGGTCGAGGACGATGGAAAAAGCCTTATCACGTTTTCGATGGTCCTCTCACTAAGTCCAGGGTATCGAAAAATCGCGTCTCGTTACGATGTCAGCAGTGGGTCAATCGCGTCGGTGCTCGTTAAGGCCGCACGGTCGTCAATGTCCGCTACGCCCCGATAGCGACCAACTTCCGCATCGCAACGAAATGTCGCGGTGGGCCAACAGCGATGGTCTTGACCGATGATCGTAGGTTCGGTTTACCTCTCACAGCTGACGAGCAAGCGAACTGAGTATTTCGTCGCTACGGGCCGCAATCGGACTTCAAGGGCCCCGGCTGCAGCGGCCGCTCCCGGACGGGTCGCTCCAGGTCGTCGTGCGCGGCGTCAAGGAAGATCCGGGCGATCCGACGGTTTGACGCCCAAGGGAACGCGTTCTCCTTCGGCATTCCAAGCGGATTGGCAGCCTCCCCAAGTGCCCGGAAGCCACCGATCTTTCAGGAAATCCAACTCGCCATCAGGAGCAAGGCAGCAAAGCAACCGATCGGTGCGAGATGGGAAAACTCCCGATGTCGCAGGACGGTCAAAGCTGCCGCCGCGAGAATGACGGCGCAGAGGGCCAAGCCTGCTGCACGGGTTGCCGGTATAGCGACCAGGATTGCGGCCGATATTTCCAATCCGCCAGTGACTCGGCACCACCACGCAGGATACCCCCATCGAACAAAGTTGTTCCGCGTCGTCGATGTAGCGATCGCATTGAACAGACCTGCACTGGCGAAGGCAGTGGCAAGCAGCCTAATGAATATTGTGTGCATGGCTTAAGCGACCGCCAACGCATAAGCGCGCAACTCGTCGATGATCGATGCCCGCGAGGGATTCCAGCCGAGTTCGCGCTTCGCCTTCTCGCCCGAGATGATCTGATCGGAGGCGATCGCATCGGCGAAGCCCCGGAGAACCTTGCGCGCCTCGCCGAGCGGCCATGCCGCTACTCGGCCCTCAGCACCGCCTAACTCGCTCGCTGCGCGTGCGATCTCGACGAGCCGCGGCGCCGAACCGTGCGCGCCATTGAAGACAGATCCTGCCGGTGCCCGCTCGAGCGCGAGCGCATAGAGATCGGCCAGGTCGTCGGCATGCACGGTCGACCAGCGATTTTGACCGTCACCGACATGAAGCGCCGCACCATGTTCCTTGGCCGCTGCGACCATCATCATCGCGGCGCCGCCCCAGTTGCCATATACCCAGGCAGGACGGATAACGACCGGATGGACGCCCTCGGCTCCGGCCGCGAGGATCTCGCGTTCCAGCGCCTGGCGCCAGCGGACCATCTCGACCGGGTTCAGTGGAGTGTCCTCGGTCGCCGACGTGTCGCCCGTGGAGCCGTAGACCAAGCTGCCACTGGTATAGATGAAGCGCTTACCCGTTCCGCGCTGGGCTTCAAGGATTGCACGCGTCGCAATCTCGTCGAAAGACGCAGCGTTCTGGTCGTTGGGCGAAGCGGCATGGACGACGGCGTCCACGCCCCGCACCGCCGAGGCCAAGCTCACCGGGTCAGCAAGCTCACCTATCTCCGCCACGAAACCTCGGTCGAGCAGCTTGGCCGCGCTCGCTTCCGACCGGGCAAGCCCCACGATTTCATGACCTCCCTCTTTCAATCGATGCGCTACCGCACCG
Source organism: Bradyrhizobium sp. UFLA05-109 (assembly GCF_054185165.1). Taxonomy (NCBI): domain Bacteria; kingdom Pseudomonadati; phylum Pseudomonadota; class Alphaproteobacteria; order Hyphomicrobiales; family Nitrobacteraceae; genus Bradyrhizobium; species Bradyrhizobium sp. UFLA05-109. Next base: position 42,445 of record NZ_JBBIAR010000010.1, read on the forward strand.
CCGATCAAGCCAGTCGCGCCTGTTACCAAAACTCGCATGTCGATCACCTTTCAATTTCGGTGAATCCAACAAAGCGGAACGGCAATGCGGATGGAAATCGCGAGTCCTGATGTGGCGCTATCGATTGCGCCGATGGCGTCAAGCCGAGGCGGCGATTTTGGTGACGATGCCGCGCAACCAGGCGATAGCCCCATGCGTATCCGCCCGCCGGTGCCACATCAAGTGGAGCGGCCAGGAGGGCAGTTCGAGCGGCGGATCATACATCGCTATGCCAACTCCGGTATCAGCGAACCTTCGCGCGACCCGGGAGGCCAGCGTCGCGACGAGGTCGGTTCCGGCGATCACGAAGGGTGCGGCCAGAAATTGCGGCAGGCTCAGCACGACGCGCCGTTCGAGGCCGAGATCAGCAAGCCTCAGGTCGACGATCCCGGAGTGGTCGCCTTCCGGAGAGACCAGAAGATGCGGGGCCGCTGCGAAAGCCTTGAGGCTTGGACCGCCTGCGAACGCCGGGTGTCCCTCCCGCACGACGCAAGCAAAACTCTCAAAAAACAGCGGGCTGCTGATAATGCGCGCCGACGTCTCGACGGGGAAACCGATCGCAAGGTTCGCCTCGCCACTGTCGAGTAGCGTGATAGCTTCGTCTCGACCGAACATCCCGCAGACGCGCACGTTGATGTACGGGGCATCGATGCTGAGGCGGGCCATGAGCGGCGGCAACAAGACGAACGCCGCATAGTCGGTCATCGCGAGCGTGACGGTATTGTCGGCCGTCGCGGGATCGAAGCTATCGGCCTGTAGCGCGCTCCGGAGAAGCCGGAGCGCATCCGAGACGGGACCAGCAAGGTCATGGGCGCGGGGCGTCGGCTGCATGCCTGAAGGCGTTCGCACGAAGAGCTCGTCCCCAAGAAGCTCTCGCAAGCGCGTGAGTGCTCCGCTCATCGCCGACTGGCTGAGGCCGATCCGCGATCCGGCGCGCGTCACGTGACGCTCCGCGTACAGCGCATCAAAGGCCTTCATCAAGTTGAGGTCGAAGCCAGCTATATCCATGTGGCCGATCATAAGGGGATGCGCTCAACGGGGATAGCGGCCATACGTCAAGCGCACACCCCTCGACGGCCCCGGGTGGGCTGGACCCGATCCGTCGAGGATGGCGTTCCGGCAAGTCATCCACCACCTGGCAGTCCGCACTTACCCAAACAAGCGGACGTCGCTTAAGAGGCCGCGACGTTTGCAAAGGGTCAAAATGCGATCTGGCGGGGAGGGCCGCTTCTGGCGCAAAGCGGACGCTCGCTGCGAGGCATACATCTCGGAAGCACCAAAAGTCGATCTCGGCAGGGCGGAGTATGGCTCCTTCCGTAGTGTTCCTCTGTTCAATCCTTGATGAGCTGGGCGCGGTCAATCTTCGCGCTGCGGGTCTTTTGCAGCGTGGCAATCGCGGCGTCGCGGGAATTGAAGAAGACCAGCCGCTGCGCGCGCTCGGCGTCTTGATCCTTGCCGGCGGCGATGGCAGCAGCCAGCGCTTGCCATTCACGAACGACCGACTGTTGCCGACTTGGCGTGAAGAAGTCGAGCGGGCGGTCGCGCCAGATGAAGCCCCACAGCGTGTAGTCCACCTGGTGTCGCAACAGCCTGGCGAGATACTGGTTGCCGCAGTTGGCGATCACCAGGCCGCCGATGCGGGCGGACGCCCGCGTGAAACGCTCGGCCGTACTCCGCGATTCGGCAAGTTCGCGCAGTTGGGCGATGCCTGCCTGCAAGTCCGTAAGTGGCTGCGCATCCCTGCGCCGCGCAAGGTCGCGTGCAGCGAGTCCCATCAGAACTGCACGGGTGTTGAACAGTTCGACAATAGTGTCGAGAGTGACGCCGACCACATAGGCGCCGCGTCGCGGAAAGAAGTTCACCAGGCCGCGTTGTTCCAACACGCGGATCGCTTCGCGCACCGGACCGCGGCTGACGTTATAAAGCGTTGCAAGTTCCTGCTCGCGAATGCGTTCGCCGTCCTGGTACTCGCCGTTGATGATCGCATTGCCAACGTGATCTGCGATCTGTTCGGGAATCGTACGGGTACGTTCGCCATGCCGTCGCGGCGTGGTCCTCTGCCGATCTGGCATGGCTTGCTCCATGTCTTCCCGGTCCAAGTCTGCGGAGTTCTTTCGCGCGGAGTCCTTTCGCCTTGAGTCTGTTCGCCTCAAGTCCTTTCGTTCCAAGTCTTTTCGCACCAAGTCACTCACATCAACCTCGCGTGCCACACCGCCCGGCAACCTGCGCCCGCTAATTCCAACGAACGGAACTTAGCGGGCGAATGTCGGATTGTCGACAATTGACATTCCTACGGGAAGGTGGTTTCGCTAGCCAGCCAGCGGGCTAAATCGCCGTGGCATCAAAACCGGTGCGGGCGGAATCGCGCCCGACAACAAAAATGCATCCGGCGAGGGAGGAACAGGCGACGATGAAGCTCACGGGTATCTTGTTGGGGCTGGCAGTTGCGTTGTCTCCCGCACTTGCGTCGGCGCAGGCTTCGGGTGATCTGACCGTCGCGTTCGGTGCGGAGGGGACGACCCTCGATCCGACCAAATACTCGGCTGGCGTCGATCAATACTTCATCGGCCAGATGTTCGAGCAGCTGGTGCGTTTTGATCCCGACGAAAAGCCGGTGAATTGGCTCGCGGAGTCCTGGGAGCTACAGCAGCAGGACGGCAAGCCCGTGATCGACGTCAAGCTTCGTCCTGGCGTCAAGTTCCACAACGGCGATCCCCTGACATCAGCCGACTTCGAGTTCTCGTTCCAGCGGCTGCGCGATCCCAAGATCTCGCGCTGGTCGCACCTGCAGGCCAATGTCGAGCGGTTCGAGATCGTCGACGACCTGCATTTCCGCATCCACTTCAAGGAGCCGGACGGCAACTACATCGCCGACTCGCTGGAGTTGTGGGCGATCCCCAGGAAGTATTTCGAGCAGGTCGGCGAGGACGGTTTCGCCAAGGCGCCGGTCGGAACCGGCCCGTGGAAGTTCGTGTCGCGCTCGGTCAAGGAGGACCTCAAGCTCGAAGCCTTCGACGACTACTGGAACAAGGACGCGCGTCCGAAGGTCAAGAACCTCACCATCAAGATCATTCCCGAGGACTTGACGCGCGTCGCGGCGTTCAAGTCCGGCGCGGTCGACTGGATCGACAACGTGCCGCCGGCGATGGTCGCCGAGTTCAAGAAGATGCCGGGCGTAAAGACCTTCACCGCGATCTCCGGCAACAATCTCTACATCGATTTCCCGACCTACAAGCCGGAGTCGCCATTCAACAAGCTCAAGGTCCGCCAGGCGGTCGCGCAGGCGATTGACATGGATGCGATCATCAAGAGCGTGCTGTTCGGCCAGGGCGAGCGCTATGCCGAGGTCGGCAAGGGAAGCACCGGTTACGATCCGGATCTCAAGCCCTGGGCGTACAACCCGAAGGAAGCCAAGCGCCTGCTGACCGAGGCCGGCTATCCCAACGGCTTCGAGACGCCCTGCTACAACCTGACGACGCCGCGTGAGCCTAACATCAAGGAGATGGGCGAGGCGATCTTCGCCTATCTCGGCACCGTCGGCATCCGCTGCAAGGTGCAGGGTCTCGAATACGGCGCGTGGATCAACCTCGGCCGTCGCGGTCGCAACGGCCCGCCGGAGATGGATGGCATTCTCAGCTGGATGTGGACGCAAGGCCTGCCGGGCGATCCGGCGACGCCGTGGGGCGGGCATCTCCACAGCTTCGTGCCGGGCAAGGGCTGGGGCAGCTATTCCTACACCGACGACAAGCAGGCCGACGCCATGGTCGAGGAGCTGAAGGCCACCATGGAACCCGCCAAGCGCGAGGAGCTGATCCGCAAGATCTCAATCTACAAGCACAATGACGTGCTCGGCGGCCTCACCACCTATCGTCCGGTGATCACGTTGGCCTGGCGCGACAAGGTCAACTTCCGTCCGTGGCCCTATCCGGGCGCGTGGCGCGGCTTCCAGGAGATCGGTCTCAAACCGTAAGCGGACCCGCGGAGCCAGGCCATGCTCGCCTACGCCCTGCGCCGGCTGCTGCACGGCATCGTCAGCATCATCGGCGCCTCGATCCTGATCTTCGTGATCTCCCGCATGACGGGCGACCCCATCGTGCTGTTGCTGCCGGTCGATGCGCCGCAGGCGCTGATCGACCAGACGCGCGCGGCGATGGGGCTCGATAAGCCGGTGTGGATGCAGTACCTGATCTTTGCCGGCAAGGCGCTGACCGGCGACTTCGGCAACTCCTATCGCTGGCAGATGCCGGCGCTGGCCCTCGTGCTCGAACGCCTGCCGGCGACTATCGAGCTCGCGCTGTCGGCGCTGTTGTTCTCGGTGGCGCTCGCTGTGCCGCTCGGCGTGCTGTCGGCGGTATACCGCGGCGGCTGGATCGACAAGCTCGGCAAGGGCTTTGCCATGCTGGGGCAGGCGATGCCCGGCTTCTGGGTCGGCCTGCTGCTGATCCTGGTTTTCGCGGTCAACCTCGGCTGGCTACCGGCGTTCGGCGCCGGCGGCATCTCCCACCTCGTCCTGCCGGCGATCGCGCTCGGCTGGTATCCGGTCGCGGCGCAAACCCGCATCGTGCGCTCGGCGATGCTCGATGTGCTCGACAGCGACTACATCCGTATGGGCCGCGCTGTCGGCGCGCCGGAGCGGCTGCTGGTGTGGAAGTATGCTTTCCGCAATGCCGCGGTGCCGCTGGTCACGGTGCTCGGCGTCTACTTCGCATCGATGCTCGGCGGCGCCTTCGTCGTCGAGGTGATCTTCGCCTGGCCGGGGCTTGGCCGCACGGTGGTCGAAGCGGTGTTTGCCCGCGACTTCCCGGTGGTGCAGGCCGGCGTGCTGTTCACCTCGATCCTGTTCGTCGCCTCCAACCTGCTGGTCGACCTCAGCTACGGCATGATAGATCCGAGGATCCGGCAAGATGGCTGACGTCTCTGCAACCTCCGCGCCTGTTTCCGGTGTCATGAGCGCGCGCTGGCTGCGCCGCATCGCCCGCGGCGGTGTCCCCTACCTGTCGCTGCTGATCTTCGCGCTGGTGCTGATCGCGGCGATCGGCGGCGAGGCGGTGGCCCCGCACGATCCCAACGGTCTCGATCTCGGCGCCGCCTTCCACCCGCCGGCGTGGCAGGACGGCGGCTCCCTCGATCATCTGCTCGGCACCGACAATCTTGGCCGCGACGTTTTCAGCCGCATCATCGCCGGAGCGCGCATCTCGCTGACCGTCGCAATTTACGCCATCGTCATCTCCGGCGGCATCGGGGCGCTGGTCGGCATGATCGCCGGCTATTTCGGCCGCTGGGTCGACGCTGCAATCATGCGCCTCGTCGACATCCAGATGTCGATCCCTTCGCTGGCGTTGGCGCTGGTGATTGCCACCGTGCTGTCGCCGAGCCTGACGACGGTGATCGTGGTGATCTCGATCACCTACTGGACGTGGTACGCGCGCATCATCCGCGGCGAGATCCTGTCGCTGAAGGAGCGCGACTATGTCGCGCTTGCCAAGGTCGCCGGCTGTTCGACGCCGACCATCTTCGTGCGCCACCTGCTGCCCAATGTGCTGAATACGCTGCTCGTGCTGGCGACTCTGCAGGTCGGCCAGGTGATCATCTTCGAGGCGTCGCTGAGCTTCCTCGGCCTCGGCATCCAGAGCCCGGACGTGTCCTGGGGGCTGATGCTGGCCGACGCGCGCAACTACATCGAGAACGCCTGGTGGGCGATCACATTGCCTGGCGTCGCGATCATGCTGACCTGCCTGTCGGCGAACCTGATCGGCGACTGGCTCCGCGATACCTTCGATCCCAAACGCAGGCAGCTTTGAGATGACGACCCTTGCCATCGATCCGGCGCCTGATCCGGTCATCAAGCCACCGCTGCTCAAGGTCCGGAATCTCAAGACCTACCTGCACCTCAGGCGTGGTGTCGTCCGTGCGGTCGACGGCGTCGACCTGGAGGTCGGGGAAGGTGAGACGCTCGGCGTGGTCGGCGAATCCGGCTCGGGCAAAACCATGACCAGCCTGTCGATGCTGCGGCTGTTGCCGAAGCCGGGCGGCCGCATCGTATCGGGCTCGATCGAGCTCGACGGCACCGATCTCGTCAAGCTCAGCGACGCCGAAATGGCGCGCAACTGGCGTGGCCGGCGCGTCTCCATGGTGTCGCAGGACCCGCTGACCTCACTCAACCCGGTGTTCACCATCGGCGATCAGGTCGGCGCGCCGTTCCGCTATCACCATGTCGTCGAGGGACGAGGCGCCATTCGCAAGGCGGTCGAGGCAGTACTTGGCCGCGTGAGGATTCCTTCGCCGGGGAAACGCCTCGACGACTATCCGCACCAATTCTCCGGCGGCATGCGCCAGCGTGTGGTGACCGCAATGGCCATCGCCTGCGCGCCTCGCCTTCTGATCGCCGACGAGCCGACCAGCGCCCTCGATGTTACCATCCAGGTGCAGATGATGGAGCTGTTCCGCGAGCTGCGGCGCGAGAGCGGGGTCGGCATCATCCTCATCACCCATGATCTCGGCGTCGCCGCCGGCATCTGCCACCGCATCGCAGTGATGTACGCCGGGCGAGTGGTGGAGAGCGGCGATGTCCGCGAGATCTTCCGCAACCCGGCGCATCCCTACACGCAGGGCCTGCTCAACTCGATCCCGCGCCTCGGTCAGCGGCGGCGACGGCTCGAGGCGATCCCCGGCCAGCCGCCGAGCCTGATCGATCCGCCGAAAGGCTGCCGGTTCGCGGCGCGCTGTCCGCAGCGGATGAAGCGGTGCGACGACGATCCGCCCTCGTTCGATGTGTCCCGCGGCCACAAGGCCGCCTGCTGGCTGGCGGAGCCGCGGCCATGACGAGGCTCGACGACATGGGCGGGGCGGGCACGCCGCTGCTCGAGGTGCGCAACCTGACCAAGCGGTTTGCGGTTCGTGGCGGAGGCGTCGTGCGCGCGGTCGAGAACATGAGCTTCAGCATCGGCCGGGGCGAGACTTTTGCGCTGGTCGGCGAATCCGGGTGCGGCAAGACCACGCTAACCAAACTGGTACTCGGCCTGGAGCAGCCGACCTCAGGCGACATCCTGTTCGACGGCGTCGTCCTCGGTTCGGCGTCGTCGGCGGCGCTACGGGGCTACCGGCGCCAGGCTCAGGCCGTGTTCCAGGATCCCTATGCCTCGCTCAACCCGCGGCTGCGCGTGCGCACCATCATCGCCGAGCCGCTGATGGCCCATGGCATTGGCGATCGCACCAGCCGCCGCCAGCGTGTCGCTGAGCTGCTCGACGTGGTCGGGCTGCCGGCGGCCGCAGCCGACCTCTATCCGCACGAATTCTCCGGCGGCCAGCGCCAGCGTATTGCGATCGCGCGGGCGCTCGCGCTGAAGCCGTCATTCATGGTGCTCGACGAACCGATCTCGGCGCTCGACGTCTCGATCCGGGCGCAGATCCTGAACCTGCTCGCCGACATTCAGGACGAGTTCGGCCTGACCTACCTGGTGGTTGCCCACGACCTCGCGTTGGTCGAGCACTTCAGCTCGCACGTCGGTGTGATGTACCTCGGCAGCCTGGCGGAGCGCGGGCCGACGTCCACGGTGTTCGGGCAGCCATCCCATCCCTATACGCGCGCGCTGCTTGCTTCGGTGCCAAGACCAGATCCCGACCATCACGCCCCCGCCGGCGTCATCCGTGGAGAAATCGGCAGCGCGGTTGCGCCGCCGCCGGGATGCAAGTTCCACCCTCGCTGTCCTTACGCGACCGACATCTGCACGGCCGACGTGCCCGCGGGCCGGGCGCTTGCAGCGGGCCAACTGGTCGCCTGTCACCACGCCGACGTCATACCGCCACTCTCATTGTCTCCAGCCTGACGGGGTCAAGCATGTCCCAGCAACAACCGATCGAAGAACAAAAATACCTGGAAGACTTGCGCGCTCTGTACCGCAAGGCCTGGCCGAAGGATCTCGCCCGCGAGATCGTTTATCCGCACGGCGAGAAGCCGCTGACGGAGTACCTGCGGACCTGGGGGCGGCTGCGCCCGGACAAGGCGGCGGTGATTTTCTACGGCACGGCGATGACCTATGCCGAGCTCGATCGCCAGAGCGACCTCTTCGCCACGCTGCTGGCGCAGCAGGGCGTGCGCAAGGGCGATCGTGTCTCGGTGTTCCTGCCAAACTGCCCCCAGTTCCACATCGCTTTCTTCGGCATTCTCAAACTCGGGGCCGTGCATTGCCCGGTCAGCCCGCTCTCGAAGGCCTTCGAGCTCGGCTACCAGGTCAGGGACTGCGGCTCTGAGGTGATCGTGGCGCTCGACCAGCTGATGCCGGTGGTGCGCAACGTGCTGCCTGAGACGCAGCTGCGCAAGCTGATCGTCACCAGCTTCGCGGACGTGATGCCGGCCGAGCCCGCGATTCCCGCGCCGGCGATGGCACGGGCCGCGAAGATCGATTGTCCGGACGCGATCGATATGATGCCGGCGCTCGCGGCCATCGCCGCGCCATCCTTTCCGGACGGCACCTCGCTCGACGGCATCGCCGCCCTCAACTACACCGGTGGAACTACGGGCATGCCGAAGGGCTGCATCCACACCCAGCGCGACATGCTCTATACGGTCGCGGCCAACACCTCGCTGGCGCCGCCGCTGGAGAGCTCGATCGCGCTCAGCTTCTTCCCGGAATTCTGGATCGCCGGCGAGAACATGTGCCTGATCTTCCCGGTGTTCAGCGGCACCACGCTGGTGTTGCTGACGCGCTGGGATCCGCTTGCGGTGCTGGCGGCAATCGATCGCTACGAGGTGACCAGCACGGCAATGCCGGTCGACGGCGCGCTGGAGCTGATGGACCATCCGCGCTTTGGCGAGTTCGACCTGAGCTCGCTCACCAATGTGCGCGTCGTCTCCTTCGTCAAGAAACTCAACCTCGACTACCGCCGCCGCTGGCAGGAGAAGGTCGGCACCGTGCTCGCCGAATCCGCCTGGGGCATGACCGAGACCCACACCTCCGACAGTTTCACCACCGGCATGCAGGACGATGATTTTGACCTGAAGTCGCGACCGACCTTTGTCGGCCTGCCGGTGCCCGGCACCGAATTCAAGATCTGTGATTTCGAGACCGGGGCGATCCTGCCGCTCGGCGCGGAGGGCGAGATCTGCTGCCGCACGCCATCGCTGCTGAAGGGCTACTGGAACAAACCCGAAGCGACCGCCGAGACGCTGCGCAATGGCTGGCTGCACTCCGGCGACATCGGCCTCATCGATGAGGACGGCTATCTGCATTACCTCGGCCGTCGCAAGGAGATGATCAAGGTGAAGGGGATGAGCGTGTTTCCGGGCGAGCTGGAGGCACTGCTCGGCCAGCATCCAGCGGTGGCCGGCTCCGGCGTGGTGCCTCGGCCGGACGAGGAGCGCGGCCAGGTGCCGGTCGCCTTCGTTCTCCTGAAACCCGAGGAAGCTGCCGGCGTCACCGCCAAGGCGATCGAGGACTGGTGCCGGGAGCGAATGGCGGTGTTCAAAGTGCCGGAAGTGCGGATCGTCGAGTCGCTGCCGATGACGGCGACGGGCAAGGTCAAGAAGCAGGAATTGGGTTCGTTGCTCAATGCGTGAACGTGTGTTCAAGAAACTCCTCATCGCCAATCGCGGCGAAATCGCTATCCGCATCGCCCGCGCGGCGGCCGATCTCGGCATTGCCACGGTTGCGGTCTATTCCGCCGACGATGCGCTGTCGCTGCATGTGCGCAAGGCGGACGAGGCGCAGCCACTGGGGCGGGCCGGCGCAGCTGCGTATCTCGATATCAACCGTGTAATCGCGATCGCCCGGGACACCGGCTGTGATGCAGTCCATCCCGGCTATGGCTTCCTCAGCGAGAACGCGACTTTCGCGCGGCGGGCCGCAGAGGCTGGCATCACCTTCGTCGGTCCCTCGCCGGCGGCGCTGGAGCTGTTCGGCGACAAGGTCGCTGCACGCAAGCTCGCGATCAAAGCCGGCGTGCCGGTGATCGAGGGTACAGTCGGGTCGACCAGCCTCGACGAGGCGGTAGCATTCTTCGACAGCCTCGGCGGCGGAGCGATGATGATCAAGGCGGTGTCCGGCGGAGGTGGCCGTGGCATGCGTGCAGTGCGCCAGGCCGCCGGTGTGGCGGAGGCCTATGCGCGCTGCCGCTCGGAAGCGAAGGCGGCGTTCGGCGACGACGCGGTCTATGTCGAGCGGCTCGTCGAGGACGCACGCCATATCGAGGTGCAGGTGATCGGCGACCGCAGCGGTGCGGTCTGCCATCTCTGGGAGCGCGAATGCACCATCCAGCGCCGCAACCAGAAACTGATCGAGATCGCGCCGAGCCCTTCGTTGTCGCCGGAGCAGCGCGCCCGCATCACCGATGCGGCGCTGAAGCTCGCATCCGCTGCCTCCTATGACAATCTCGGCACGTTCGAGTTTCTGGTCGATGCCGGCGATCCGGAGGAGGGCGGGTTCTTCGCCTTCATTGAGGCCAATCCGCGCCTGCAGGTCGAACACACGGTGACCGAGGAGGTGACGGGCGTCGACCTCGTTACCACCCAGCTGCGCATCGCCGCCGGTGCCACGCTGGCGGCGCTCGGCCTGAACCAGCCGGTGATTCCGGCGCCGCGCGGCTACGCCATACAGCTGCGCATCAACATGGAGACCATGGACCACAATGGAAATACCCAGCCGGCCAGCGGCACGCTGACCGCATTCGACATGACGTCCGGCCCGGGCGTGCGTGTCGACAGCTTCGGCTACACCGGCTACCGCACCGGCACCTCGTTCGACTCGCTGCTGGCGAAGTTGGTCGTGCATTCGACCGCGCCGGATTTCGCCACGGCAGCGGCGCGAGCCTATCGGGCCGCGTGCGAGGTGCGGATCGAGGGCGTGGCCACCAATCTTGCTTTTCTGCAGGCGCTGCTCGCGAACAAGGCGTTTATCGCCAATCGCGTCAATACACGTTTCGTCGAGACCCACGCAGCCGAGCTGGTGGACGCCGCCGCGGCGGCGCATCCGCACCGGTTCTTCGCCGGCTCCGGCGAAGCGGCTCAAGCTGCGCAAGCATGCGCGGCCAAGGTCGCGGCGCCCGCCGGTTCGGTCGACATTGCCGCGCCACTACAGGGCACAGTCGTCGCCATTGCGGTCGCAGATGGCGAGATCGTGCGGCCCGGTCAGCAGATCGCGGTGCTCGAAGCGATGAAAATGGAGCATCTGGTCGCGGCCGAGGAGGGCGGCGTGGTTCGCCTGGTCGCTGCGAAGGTCGGTGATACGCTCGCCAAGGACGAACCGATCGTGTTCATCGAGCCGGCGGAGATCGACGGCGCGGTGGAGGCCGACGACGATCTCGCCGATCTCGATGCCATCCGTCCCGATCTCGCCGAGATGCTGGCTCGCCAGGCGTTTACGCGGGACGAGAACCGCCCCGATGCGGTGGCGCGCCGTCGCAAGACCAACCAGCGCACGACGCGGGAGAACATCGCCGCGCTGGTCGACGAGGACAGCTTCATCGAGTACGGCTCGCTGGCACTGGCGGCGCAACGCGCCCGCCGCACGCACGATGACTTGATCCGCAACACTCCGGCGGACGGTGTGGTCTCCGGGCTCGCCACCGTCAATGGCCGGCACTTTGATGCTGATCGCGCGCGCTGCATGGTTGTCGCCTACGACTACACCGTGCTCGCCGGCACCCAGGGCCAGCGCAACCACAAGAAGCAGGACCGCATGTTCAAGCTCGCCGAGGAGCTGCGCACGCCGGTGGTGCTGCTCGCGGAGGGCGGTGGCGGCCGGCCCGGAGACACCGAGCGGCTCGGCGTGACTGGTCTCGACGTGCCGACCTTCGGCCAATTCGCACGGCTGAGCGGCCTCGTGCCGCTGATCGGTGTGGTTTCCGGCCGCTGCTTCGCCGGCAATGCCGCGCTGCTCGGCTGCTGTGACATCATCATCGCCACCAAGGATACGACGCTTGGCATGGGCGGCCCGGCGATGATCGAGGGCGGCGGCCTCGGGGTGTACAAGCCGGAGGAAGTCGGCCCCGTCGGCTTCCAGGTACCGAATGGCGTGATCGACATTCTGATCGAGGACGAGCAGGAAGCGATCGAGGCCGCCAGGAAATATCTCTCCTATTTCCAGGGACCGATCAGGGGGTGGACGGCGCCGGATCAGCGGCTGTTGAGGCGGGCTATTCCGGAGAATCGGCTGCGGGTCTACGACATCCGCACCGTGATCGACACGCTGGCGGACGAAGGCTCGGTGCTGGAGCTGCGGCCGGAGTTCGGCATCGGCATCGTAACCGCGTTCGTGCGCATTGAGGGCCAGCCATTCGGCCTGCTCGCCAACAATCCAAAACATCTTGGCGGGGCGATCGATGCCGCCGCTGGCGACAAGGCGGCGCGCTTCATGCAGCTGTGCGACGCCTTCGACATCCCGATCCTGTCGCTCTGCGATACGCCGGGCTTCATGGTCGGCCCGGAGGCGGAAAAGACCGCACTGGTGCGCCATGTCTCCCGGATGTTCGTCACCGCGGCGAGTATCACGGTGCCTTATTTCACCGTGGTGCTGCGCAAGGGCTACGGCCTCGGCGCCCAGGCGATGGCCGGCGGCGGCTTCCACGCCCAGACCTTCACCATCTCCTGGCCGACCGGTGAGTTCGGCGGCATGGGATTCGAAGGCGCCGTGCGGCTCGGCTACCGCAAGGAGATGGAGGCGATCGCTGACCCGGTGGCGCGCGACAAATTCTTCCGCGACATGGTCGCGAAGTTCTACGAGACTGGCAAGGCGATCAACATTGCCTCAGTGCTCGAGATCGATCAGGTGATCGACCCGATCGAGACGCGCGACTGGATCATCAAGGGCTTGCGCTCGGCGCCACCGCCGCGGCAACGCAACGGCCGCAAACGGCCGTGTGTGGACACCTGGTGATGAACTCGGCCGACAAGTTTGAGCACGAGTGCTATGATGTCAGCTACTTCCACGAGATAGTGATGCCACCGGTAGATGCGCTCGAACTTGAAACAAGACTAAACTCCACAAGGTTACAAACTACGACTTGGCGGCCCGCGCGAATGAATTGGTTAGGTCCGTTCCCCAGTGGCAGCGCTCCGGGCCGCAGGCGCCTAATGGCCAACTACAGCCAGTCGCGACCACCAAAGCATGCTTAAATCTTCATTGCTCTTGCCGCCTGTTCTAAACTAGCCCGCACAATCACGTGATGAAACGGTGCTATCGTCGTAAGATAGGTACGCCCCAGTCGGTTGTGGCAATGCACCACGGTACCCGCGACCAGTTCGCGCCCATTTGCTGCATCGGCGCGAAGTTGGATGGTGACGCGGAAGTCGAGATGTCAGTCGTCCGCGCCCACTACCAACTCCGTCGCGCTCTTTGACAGCACCGGGAAGAAGCCGACAACCGGCCCACGCGCCGCGGCGGCAAGACCGACGGCGCGCGACGATTTGACGGCGACTGTCGCCATCACCACATCACGGATACGAGTGAGCGCACGAATCCACCACGCCTGTCGCTCGAGCGCGGTGCGTGCCAGCACCTCCAGATCATCGCAGGCCCCCGCCGGCAGTTGAATTGCACAATTGTCAGGAGGCTGTTTATCGGTGCCATTCCAGTTTGGAAAGGAACAGGCCCCGCCGGGCTCAATCGATATTACGCAACACTGTGGCTGAACACGGAATCGCACATTTGAGCCATTGTCTGGCCATCAAGTTTTCGGAGACGGCTGAGCAGAATTGCCATCAGGATCGAGGAGTAACCATCGGATATGAGAGAGCAGCCGATGATCCACCGACTGTGGTTCGTAGCGTGGGCATTGAGCCTCTTTTTCCTGCTGGTAGCCGGCGCTCAGGCTCAGACCGCACAGGCGCCGACATCGCCTAATCCAGATGTGGCTTCGCACGCCGGTTCTCCGTCGGATGCGCAAGCCACCGCGCAACCAGCAAAACCGCCTGCCGCTCCGCTCAATACGGCCGAGATCGTCGCACGTGCCAACAAAAGTGTCGGCGTTGACATCGAGAAGCAGATCACGGGCTGGCAACAGGAGCTTTCGGGCCTGGAGAGCGACCTGCAAAAGCCGGGCTTGCGCTATTCGGAACTGAACGACTTCCGTGACAAGCTCCAGCGCGTTCGCGGCGAGATTGGGAGCTTCCGCACGCATCTTGAACCTGCACTCGCGGCCGCCAGGGACCAATTGGGCCTGCTCGGACCGGCACCGGCCACCGGTCAACCAACCGAGCCGGACGACGTAGCACGAATTCGAGCTGACCGGACCTACTACCTCGGAGTGTTGACTGGAGGCCAGAAAGAGATCGACTCCGCCAACCTGCGCATCGACAAGCTCATCGATACCATCCAGGACATCCGTCGAAAGAATTTCGCGACGCGCCTGTTGCAGCCGGTCCCTGGCATCTACTCGTCTGAGACCTGGTCGAGAGTGCCGGACTATGTCCCATTAGCCACATACCGCGTTCGCGGCATCATGACCGGCTGGTGGCGCAGTCTCGGCGATCAGGACGAGGTGTTGCTCGTCGTTTTCGAAGCCGGACTGCTCCTGGTCGGACTCACCATTGCCGCCTCCTTCGGAACCTGGCGGTTGCGCCGCCGGCCGTCCGAGGACGACGATCAGCCTTTCTGGCGGCGCGCTGCGGTCGCCGGCGCCATCGCCTTGCTGTGGATATTGCCGGCCGTGGTGCCGATCGCTTTCCTCTACGGGCTCGTCGCCGACATGCATGAATTGCCTAAACGCGTCGATTGGCTGCTGTACTCGACTGCGCAATCAATCATCACCGTTCTCGCAGTCAGCGTGCTTGTCATCAGCGCGTTCGCACCGAGGGTGTCGCATTGGCGGTTGATCCCCGTCTCAGATCGCACAGCACGTCGGATTTGCGGGCTCCTTGTGGCGCTCGCAATCGTGTACGGCGTGACCACGTTGCTCTACATGGTCACCCGCGTCGTGCAGGCCCCCTTTGCGCTGACGGTCGCGGTCGCACTTCCCTCGAGCCTGCTTGTGGCTGGAATCATCGTTGCCATCCTTCTTACGCCGCTGGAGGCGCAGCACCAGGACCGAACCCTCTCTCCGCGGCTGCTCGGCATGCTGCGGGTTCCTGTTTGGATTGCAGTCACTGCGATTGTCATATCTGCGCTTGCCGGGTACCTGGCGCTTGCTCGGTTTCTCGCGCAACAATTGGTCGTGACCGGCTCCATTATGGCGTTTGCCTACCTGCTGCTGCTGTGGGTCGATGGACTGATGCAGGGCTTGGGCGACGACCGCGCAGCGACAGGCCGCTGGCTCAAGGAAAGCTTTGGTGAGCAACACCGGCGGCACGAGCGGCTAGTTCTGCCGATCGGCCTGCTCCTCAAGGCTATTGTGATCATACTGTCCGTGCCCCTCATTTTGCTCCAGTGGGGTTATAGTTGGCCGGAAGTCTACGACTGGTACACGCAGCTCTTCTTCGGTTTCCGGGTTGGCAACACCCACGTATCCGTTGCGGTGCTCCTCGCGTCGATGATCGTGTTCGGGCTCGCCTATGGCGCTGCCCGACTTTTCCAGGGGTGGCTCGATGAGCGGGTCCTCAAGGCGGCGGGCATTTCGGGCGGCCTCCGCGATTCGATTCGTGTTGGAGTGGGATACGGCGGCGTTGTCATCGCAACGCTTGCGGCCTTCTCTTACGCAGGCTTCGACCTGTCCAGTCTCGCGATCCTGGCCGGCGCATTCTCCGTTGGAATCGGCTTCGGTCTGCAAAGCATCGTCAACAATTTCGTGTCAGGGCTGATCCTTCTGGCTGAGCGCCCCATCAAGGTTGGTGACTTGGTCGTCGTCGGAGGCGAAGAAGGTTATGTTCGCAAGATCAGCGTTCGTTCGACCGAGGTCGAGACGTTTGAGCGAGCGAGCGTTGTGATTCCGAACTCCTACTTCATCACGGAGAAGGTAAAGAACTGGACTTTACGCGACAACAAGCGTCGCATCGCGATCCCGGTTAGGGTCGCGAATGGCTCTGATCCGCGGGCGGTCAAATCGATTCTGCTCAAGGTCGCGCAGAACCATCCCAGTGTCCTGACACTGCCTGCACCGTCCTTCGATTTTGAAGATTTTGGGGTAGACGGCCTCACCTTCAAACTCTACGCCTTTGTCGATCTTAGCGCGGTGGGCAACGTGGCCGCTGATCTAAGGATCGCCATCCTGGAAGCCTTCCAGGAGGCCGGGATCACGATCCCGTCCCGGCAGGCGGAGGTCACGCTGCAGACCATCGACGTGTTGCGTGAGATGGCGCAATATCTCCCAAGTGACGCTCATAAGACAAGGGGCGAAGCCAAAGGGCCCGCTGCAGGGCAGCTTGCCAATCTGCCAAGACAGCCGACAAATCTCGTCAGACCCTAGGCTTGTTGGGAACGCAATCGAGACCTTGTACTTTTCGACGATAGACTCCGGGCTAACGCTGAAATTGTTGGAATGGCGTGGTGTCGCAATCGTGTGAGGTGCGGTTTGTGCCAGATCGCGCATCAACTGCGCCGTCACAGCAGTTCCAACCGTTCCGCACCGGATCAAAAGTCGCTGCCGCAAGGCGAGGCATGTCCGCTCCGCTTGAGCCCGATAGAACAAGTTATTCGTCCGAGACCGCTCTAGCGTTCAAGCTCGCAAGCGATTTCAACTTAGATGACGAACTGCAGAATGTAATTCTAGCCGTGTTTCGATCCTTCGCGTTTTCACACAGCCAAGGTCATTCGCGACCCGCCTGAGCGAGCAGCGAGTCAGGGTATGGTCTGCTAGGCCCCGATAGCGAACAAATCCCGCCTCACAACGAAATAACGCGATTGGCCAATAGCGGCATACCGCTGGGTCTGCGCGGCGCTCCGAGCCAATATCTCCCTGGTTTCGCGCATGCCGCGATTGATCCCCCTCTCAGGCCACAGTCGGCAAGGATACGGAAGGTGGCAACGAGATGCGTGCTCGTGACGGCGGGCTCGAACGGGAATAGCATCCACTCATTAGGGGGAGGCGACCATGTTCAATCCCACACAAATTGTCATCGAGGCATTTATCGAGCAGCTTCGGGAGGCATACGTTCAAAGCTATGGCGTCCTTGAGCCGGCCTATCCGGACATCATTGCATTCGTGGGGCGCCTCGCTCTAGAAAACATCGCCGACAGCGATGCAGCCTACCACGATATGAACCACACCATAATGGTAACGCTTGTGGGCCAAGAGATCTTGCGCGGGAAGCATACCAAGGAGGGCGGCGTTACGCCACACGATTGGCTCCACTTTGTTATTTCACTTCTTTGCCACGACATTGGCTATGTACGGGGGGTATGCCGAGGCGATCAGGAGGGGAAATATGTCTGCAACGAAAAAGGTGATCTCGTGCATATTCCCCCGGGAGCAACCGATGCATCTATGACTCCCTACCACGTGTCACGATCGAAACTCTTTGTCAGTGAGCGCTTCGGGAAAGCAAGCTTGACACATATCGATACGCTCGAGATCCAAGCCAATATTGAGCACACGAGATTTCCCCTGCCCGAACACGAACAGCATGCCAGTACGGCAGACTATCCCGGCTTGCTTCGAGCGGCGGATTTGATCGGACAACTAGCCGACATTAACTATCTCCGCAAAACGTCGGCATTGTTTGCGGAATTTCGCGAAACAGGCGTTAGTGAAAAACTCGGCTATCAAAGTTCAGACGATCTACGGGCAGCGTATCCGTCGTTCTTTTGGAAGGCTGTCCGTCCCTATATCGGCGATGCACTTAGGTACCTGAGGGTCACACAGGAAGGCAAGCAGTGGATCGCGAATCTTTATGCGCACGTGTTTTCGGAAGAGCACCGCGGAGCACTCGGGGCCTAGCTGGCCTAGCATGGGCCCGAGGCGCCACGACTTCTGGTGACTTCCGCGAGTTTCGTCACAATTCGGGCCGCTCGTCGAGAGCGCGCGCGAGTAGCTACGGTGGCAAGCTACAGATAGCACGACTTCGCGGGGATGAGCAGCTACGGCAGCTTGGTCTGGAGCTAGCCATAAAGGGCACGCTGTTCTGACTTCAGCTCCTCACCTCGCGCGACGATTGGCGGCCACGTCGCCATATCATTCGCGACACGCTTCTCGTCGGTTGCGGATTGGCGCCAGGAATGTCGACCACCAAGGCTTCACGTGCAGCACTGTCGACTTCGAAAATGCTGGGCCTCGCATCTTCGACGGCGCGATCGAAGCCAAGTTTCCGTTGGATGCGCTGCTTGTCAAAGTGGAATGGATGTCCGTCCGACAAACCGCGGGCCGCGCCACGGCCAATTCCAGATAGTCGCGCCTACTCCGGGTATAATTCAACCCCGCCCGAAGTCGGACGGTTGAAGAGAATGAAAGCAAGCACATTTCCGGGCTCTGAAGTGGCGTCGCTGCGAAGTCCGCCGATCTGACCATCGATCGGGCTTGTATATTCCGCGACGACCTCACCGAACATGTTGCGCTGGATCGCAATTTTTTGGCCCGATTTCACGTTGTCTGTCAGCTTCGTCAGATGCTCGACAATTCCGCCCGAGGTCGCAACAACAGGCGTGAGACCATTGCCTACGAAGACATTTGTATCGCGCCCCGTGCGTCCCATAGGGCTCTTGATGATACCGTGCAGCCTGAGCACGTTCATCGTGCCCTCCACGAAGCGAGGGATCATTGCCAGGTCGAGTCTTCGGCCACTGCCTATCTCCGGCGTGAACGCCGGAATGCCCACCTTGAACAGCGCGTCCGAGAGAAGCCCAGGATAGCCGGGGTTGTCAAAGATCTGGGAGATCGGGAAGAGTTCCGCCATGGCCTTGATCTCCGGGACGTCCATTTTCGCCAGGTGGAAGTCGGCGGCATCGAGGCCGGTCGCGCCGGTATGGAAATCAAGAACGTAGTCTGAGTTCGGACGGATCAGGTGATTGAACAGGAGACCCGCATGCCGCGCCGGCGCGCTCGGGGCGTTCTCGTCGCCAGGCCAAACTCGGTTCATATCGACCAGGTCCGCGCCGCGGCCGGAATTTGGCCAGCGTCGGTTCATACTTTCTATCGCCGGGCGCGAGATATCGAATATCGCCATGACGGCGCCGCTCATGGAGGCAGGGTCGAGGCCGTTGATGATGGCTTGCACCGCATAAATCGAGCTCATTTCATCGCCGTGGACGCCGCTCGTGAGAGTGATCCGTTTGCCTGGGCTCGTTCCGCGCATGACGGTGACAGATACAAGCCACGGCTGGCCTGATGGACTTTCGACGCCGCGGAAAAAGAGCCGATGAACCTTTCCCGCCTCGAGGTCGGCGATACCGAGCGCGCTGATTACCGGTTTTCCGTCCACAGTACTGCCGGTGTAGACCGTTCCTCCCGGCAGCTTGGTGGCGGCGGTTTGTGCCGCAACATTTGAAGCCATGACCGATGACGCAGCCCCCACGGCTGCAAGGGTAGTTGCACGCATGAAGTCGCGACGATCGGTGCTCCACTGATCTGTCATGGCATTGCTCCGGTTGATGCTGGCGGACCGCCCTTGCTGCGCGCAACGAGCATTCTGGAACGGCTCTATGGGTTTGTCGAACGACGGGCTCGCTGTAGCTCGGTATTGCCCCGGCTTGGTTTAGCGAGGGATCGGCCAATGGCAAGGAAGCAAAGATCCTGCTCTCAGAGCTGTATCGAATGATTTTCTCAGATGCGGCGATTTCAATGAAATCCGGCCTTTTTCAGCCCCTCCAGCATATGGTCGTGTGCTGCCTGCGTACCGAATTGCGAGGCGAACCGCTCAGCGTCTAGAAACGGCGCCATATGCATCGCCGCGCTCCGCTCTCGTTCGGCGTCCGGTCGTCTATCCAACTTTGCGTAGGCAGCCGCCAAAACAGACCGTCCAGTTACCTGGGTGTTACGTCCGAGACTTCCGGCAAGGGCACGGTCCAAGGCTTCGACGGACGCGCTGTACCGGTCGAGGAAATAATAGGCCGTACCGAGAAGAAAGGTCGCTCTGGCATTTGCGTTATCAAGGCGAAGGGCGCCTTCGAGCCAGGGCAAAGCCTCTGCGGCGCTGCCTGCCCACACCAGAATGTTACCCCGCATCGAAAAGCTCTCGGCATCACTCGGATTGATCTCGAGGGCACGATCGATCTGTCCTAGGGCGAGGTCAAAACGCCGCCTCGCCAAATGTACCTCGGCGAGCAGGCGGTAGGCGGTGGTCGATGCGGAGTCCAGCAACAGGGCTTTCTGTGCCAGCGTTTCGGCACGAGCGAGGTCCTCGGCGACAAATTCTGTCCATCCCGACGCCATCGCCTCGATAAGCGTCAAACCAAGTTCTGCGTAAGCAGCGGCGTAGCTCGGGTCGAGATCGATGGCGCGCTGGAACATGTCCTGCGCCTCATCGTTGCTGTCACGGGTCGCGCGCGAAAAGTGCTCGCGCCCGCGCAGGACATATTCATAGGCGGCCAGGCTCTCGGTGGGCTTGGCGAGAGCGCGGTCCCGCTCGAAGCGGGTGAGCTTCACTGCAGCCGCGCCGACCACGCGCTGGGCAATGTCCTCCTGCACAGCAAAGATGTCCTTAATCTCGGCGTCATACGCTTCGGACCAGACGTTTCGCCCTGTCGGAGCCTCCGACAGCGCGACGTTGACGCGAAGACGATCGCCAGCGCGGCGAACGCTGCCTTCAAGGAGGTAGCGAACGTCGAGCAGGCGCCCGATTTCGGCGGGCGACAGGTTTCGGTCCTTCAATTGAAAACTCGCGGATTTGGAGACGACGAGCAGGTTAGAGAAGTGACCGAGCGCGGTGATCACGTCCTCCGTAATCCCCGCGCTAAAGAAATCCTGGCCCGCGTCGGTCGATAGATTCTTGAAGGGCAGCACCGCAACCGAAGGGCGTCCGGCGAGACGATGCGGCGCAGCAAGGCCAGCGACTTCGACCGGCTTGGGCGCGGCCAACCCGAGCAGATCTCGGCCCGCACCCGTGTAAAGCGTCCATGCAACAAAGCTTGCTGCAAAGAGTGCGCAGGCCGCAGCTGCCGCGGCCAACAGTCTCCGCTGTTTTCCTATCCGACCTGGGACGGCAGACACGCCTACCGCGTAAGCGCGAACCGGCTCGGCGATATTCTTGACGCGATGGCTGCCGAGCGGATGGTAATCGAGAGCAAGCTTATTCCTGACCTGCTCGTAAACGGTGTGTGAGATGCAAATGGTGCCAGGCCGGGCGAGAGCCTGGAGGCGAGCGGCGATGTTGACGCCATCGCCGAAGATGTCGCCGCCATCGACGATCACGTCGCCGAGATTGACACCGATCCGGAGCTCGAGACGCCGGTCGGGTGGGATGGGGTCGTTGATGGCCCGAGACGCTAGTTGAATCTCGACGGCGCAATTTAGCGCTTCAACGACACTCGAAAAATCCGCAAGGAGACTGTCCCCCGCGGTGCCGACGATCCGTCCGCCGTAGGAGGTGATCAGCGGATCGACAGCGCGGCGAAGCTCTCCGAGCACTCGATGCGTGCCCGCTTCGTCCAAGCCCATCAGGCGGCTGAAACCGGCCACATCCGCATGCAGAATGGCGGCGAGTTTCCGATTCCGACCACCGAGTTCCAGGATCTTGGCCATCGGTCCTCGGGGAAAAAGGCAAGCCGTTGACCTAGCCGCAAACGGAGAGCAGTATATCAGCTTGGGTTCCGCATAGCCACGAAAACGAGTTGTGGCCGAGGGTGGTCCGGAGGAAGACGTGCAGACGGCTTCTTATTTTGGACTGAAGTGGAGCACAAAGCTGGTCGGGCTTCTGTTCGCGGCTTTCGTCGCCCGCACAGCGTGCGCGGATGAACCGAGGCTCTCGATTAGCGGCTACGACCCAGTCGCGTATTTTACTGACGGAAAACCCGTTCAAGGCAAGCCCGAGTTCGAGTATTCGTGGCACAGATTGCGCTGGCACTTTGTCAGCGGCGAGCACCGCAATCTCTTTGCGCGAGATCCGAATCACTACGCACCGCAATACGATGGCTACTGTGCCATGGGAATTTCGGACGGCGAGGCGGCGCACAAGGATACAGTTGATCCCGAAGCTTGGGCCATCGTCGATGGTAAGCTCTATTTGACGCGCAACCGCTATTGGATGCAGGTATGGCGCGAAAGCGCGAAAGAGCATATCCGCCAAGCCGAGCAAGATTGGGAGGTCGTCAAAGATTTGCCGGCACCGGAGATCGTCGGGCCGCCGTGCGCCGCTTCTCCGCCCACAACAAAGGTCGCGATGCGCGACGGTGGCTATTTGGTCCTCGTGGGCGGCCAGGTCCCGCGCGATGGGGCCGGCAATGTTGTGGGCAAAGGTGATCTGCAGGCACAGATCGAACAAGTTGGCAAGAACGTCGGTGCTTGCCTCAATGGCGGCGGCGCGACGGTCAAGGACATTATTTTTGCGGTCAGCCACGTCACACAGCCCGTCGAATTCGAGAAATACGCAGATTTGCGCCAGCGCTATTTCGGCGCGCCTTCGCCGAAGAGTACGACGGTCCCCGTGCCGCAATTGGAGAGCCCGGATTTTCTGCTGCAGGTCGAGGCCTTCGCCAAGATTCGATAATGCGTGGCCCAATTACATCTTCGTCCCAGGGCACCTAACGCCCGACCGCACAGGTTGGGGGAATAGTAGTGCCCGTTAGTTTTGCACGTTTTGGCGTCATTAGCGGACTGCTCGCAGAACTGTTGCGCGCGTTTATTGATGTCTGCACCTGGCCCTTCGCGACATATTGCACCGCCGCGCGAGCTTGACCGCTAACGGGACAAAGCGGACGTTGCCTTCATCGCCTCATGCCAACGGGTTTATAGGTACGCGGCCTGGTTCCTGGCCGGATGGCTCTGCCACCTACTTCAAAACCTGGCCTGCAGCTTTAGGCCTTGAGCAGCTGCACATAGGTCCCGCTCTCGTGCAGCTCCAGCCAGCCGCGGTCCACCGCATACTTGACGCCCGCACCAAACTCGGCGCCGCTGGCCTTCAGCGTGTAGAGGAATGGCGCGTTGATCTTCTCAATGTGGATGCGGCCGTCCTGCACAGGCTCGATGCTACTGGCGATCTCCACCAGCTTGCGGGCGGCAGCTTCCGGGTTGGCGAAAGCACGTTCGGCTGTGAGCTTCATGAGGTCGTTAGATGGTGGGTGATTCGGACGTGATCGAGCAAGGTGGGGATCATGATTATCTCGCCGCAGAAGCAGCGGGCAATCCCCTCTAGCCGCTGCGTCGGCAGCGGAAGCGCCAGGTCATGCATCCGGCCTTTCCATGCCGTCGAGTCGCGCTGGCGACGCCCAGCCTCGAAGTCCGCCTCCGTGCGCGTGTCTGCCAGATCCTGCCAAGGGGCTTGGAAATCGACGCGAGCTTCATCAATCGTCTCGGCCATGCCGCTGCGGTGCTCGCCGGGATCAGTGCCAGGATAGAAGCCGCAAGACCAACCCCACTGCGGGGCGGAGTTAGGGACCCCGGCGCGGCGCCCTATGACACCAACCCGGGCATCACCAAAGTAGATGAGCCACGTCTCGCGATGAGCGGCGGGTGAGAGCGGCGTGCCACAATCAAAGCGCCGCGATCGGCGGCTGGCAAATTATCAATCCATCGCGGGTCGGAGCGGCGCGAGACCACCGTCCATAGTGGATGTGGAAATGAGTTTCATCGTTGGCGGGCACGCTTTCGCGGCGGATTTTGGTGCAGGCATGCTTCAGTGCCGCATTGCCCTCTCAACAAAATCCAGCAGGGAGGGAGTCACGTCGCCTAGCTCGAGCAAACGACGGCGAAGCTCGTCAGCGATTTCCGCAGTTACATCGCGCGACCATCCCTGTGTCGTGTTGAAGACAATGATGCGAACAGGATGTTCGTACTGGCCTTCTGTCAGGTGCCGCAGAAGCGTCGCACGACCGGTGTCCTCTTCGGCTGTCTCGCACCAGGCGCGGCCAAGCCCGCCGCCAAAGTCCTCAAGCACAAGATAGACATCGCCGCGGGCTAACGCATTCGTCACTATTGAGGGGGAGCGTTTCAACAGACCTCCCAAATAACCACCTTCGGTTGAATATTGGAATTTAGAGCGATTGTGATCAAAAAGACTATACGCAAAAAGGAGTTAGCCAATTATTGGCGGGTACCTGCCATCGGTGCATTTCGCTGCAGAATGCCGGCCCGCCCGTCCCTAATAGATCGGTTCCATGTGCAATCTCTATTCGGTCACGACCAACCAAGAGGCAATCCGGGCTCTTTTCCGCGTGATCAACCGCTACGTCGGCAACCTAGCGGCCGATGCCCGGCGTCTTCCCAGACTACCCGGCGCCGGTCGTCCGCAACGCTGCGGACGAGCGCGAGATGGTTCTGATGCGGTGGGGCATGCCGCAACCACCGCGCACCGGCGGGCCGCCCATTTCCAACATCCGCAACGCGTCATCGCCGCATTGGCGGGGATGGCTGAAGCCCGAGAATCGTTGCTTGGTCCCGGCCAACAGCTTTGCCGAATACGCGCCGGAGCCGAACCCTGAGACGAAGAAAAAGGACGTGGTTTGGTTCTCGCTGAATGAGGACCGCCCGTTGTTCGCGTTCGCGGGCATCTGGGCCGAGTTCAAGGGTGACCGAGGCCCCAAGTCCAAGCCGATCCCGAGGCCGCATCTGGTCTACGGCATCCTGACGACCGCGCCAAACGCCATGGTCGAGCCGATCCATCCGAAGGCCATGCCCGTGATCCTGACGACTGACGAGGAGCGAGAGGTCTGGATGCGGGCGCCTTGGGATGAGGCAAAGGCGTTGCAGCGACCTCTGCCAGACGATGCGCTCAAGATCGTGATGCGCGGGGCCGATAAGGAAGATCGGCAGCCGCATAGGGCCTGTCCGGACCGTGGCTTCACCCGATAGTGCTGGTACCTAGGAACCGCACTAGCCGAATGGGGATGTTCGTCTATCGCGCCGAAACCCTTCGATCCGCTTGGTTCCGACGACTCTGCCGGGCCGCACGCTTGGCCACCCGGGCGTACTTACCGCCTTGCCAGACTCGGCCGTCCATCGCCGCGCGCCACACGGGCCGCCGGTGTTTGGGGAAAGCCTAACCGGCCGAGCCCGTAGTCCGGAGCTTCCGGGCCAGGCAGGCCATCCCCTCGGAAATACGGAAAACGTGCCAGCACTTCCATTGCTACTTCTCGATCATCATCGAAATGGCATGGCTGCGGTTCAGATGTCCGGGCGCACCAGAGCGATGTACGGGGCAACGAAATGGCGCGGCGAACAACGCCAGGCGCGAAACCACGAAAGAGAAATCGAATGCCCTGGTGAGGGATGTGATTCAGGTCACTGCCCGTCAGCGCCCGTCCAGCGGACTTTACCGTTACGGTTCGGGAGATGGTCCCGTGCCGTAGAAGGAGTAAGTCATGCCTACGATTATTGCTGCTGCGCATGCTAAACCGCATGAGTCACCTCGTGAGCTATTAGCGGATGAACTTGATCAAGCCGCCGGGGGCTTGGCGACTAAGGACGGGTGCGCATATTCCACCGCACATCCGTACTATGAGCTCATAATCGGTCCCATAACTGTCGTACCGGCAAAATAAGCCCAGCTTCGGTAACCTGCGGCCCCTCTCGCGAGGGGTCTGTTTTGGGTATTAAGCGATCGGCAGCGGCAGCTCGCATCCGGCGTCACCGCAAGCTGTGAGGTGCGGATGCGCAAGGAAAGACCCTGCCTCACGGCAATCGATGGTCGGTTCAAGACGAGAACACACCACCTACTGCCGCCGACGTCGAACTATCACGCGTGCTAATCCATGAAGCGCGGCCGCATCAGAAAAAATACGGAGAACGGAAAGCAACCATTAACGGTGAGCTAACGACTCCCTCCTAGATTTACGTGCGCTCGCGATGCCTACCGTGCAGCGCGTCAGTCAATACTAGTGCGACGGTTTGTTTTTATCGTTCCTTTTCTGTGACCGTATCCGGGTCGCTCATCATGGTTGAGACGCGAGTCGCTCCACGCTTTCGTGTGAGAAAGCCTGCCACGGTTGAGCGCTGGGGCTCGAAATTCGCCTGCACGATTCGTGATATTTCGATTACCGGCGCGGCTATCGAGTTCTCGGACCTAATTCGTTCGCTTCACATCCCGGACAAGTTCAATTTGATCATACCGGAGGACGGCTTGGAGTTGTCCTGTCACGTCGTCTGGCGGAAGGAATATCGCATGGGTGTAGCGTTCGACCAGGATTAGCCGAGCCGCTCGACTGACCCGCCTGCCGAATTAGTCATCCCCCGTAAATGTCCCAAGTGCTTGGTCCCGATAGATCTGGTAGCACTCAACCATGCGAAGCGGCAATCAACGACCGATCTGCGAGAAGTGCAAACGCGAGATGACTCGCGTTGGCGAGCTGCCGCCGATCGGGAATCGTGAGGCTGTGCGGGTCTACCGGTGTGTTCCTTGTAAGCTGATAGCCTCGGTGCCTCCTGCCCGGTAGTTCTAGTGGACGTAGGTAGTTGTGAGCTTGGTTTTTGTTTTCATCACGATCGAGCTTTTCCAATGAGCATCAAAGCCGTTATGGCGGAAGTCCTACAGGCCGAGCTGATGGCGCGCGGAATAGAGTCGCTGGCGCTGTCCGACTACGAACAGATTGTGGAGCGGCTGGTAGAGCAAATCAGCGAATTAGAACTGAAGATGGCGGCGCGGGGAATAACCGACAAGAACAAGCCGTGAGCGGCTGGCAACGACCATTTGACGACGCGATCGTTTGCCCAACGGCCAGGAATTGCACACCCTTGCACGACGCAACAACGTTCATCACACGTTGCCGTAGCGTGAACACGACGTGGCGGAATGGTTGGCAGCGATTGAAGCGCTGATACTTGTTGTGGAGAAGCGCGGCCGACGATGTTCGCGGGTCGGATTCAGCGCGCGTTGAATCTCGAGAAGAAGCCCGAAGAGCGGAAGAGGCGGACGCGGGGTTTACCGGATCCAGACTTGGTTTGTAGCCAGGACTGCTCGTCTGGATTCCGCAGAACGCGGAAGTGGTCTTTCGACGAATTCAAATACTGAGGGCGTGTACCTGGTCACGGCGCGTACGAGGTCCGCTGTGCCACCGATAGCGGCGCAATAGCGGACATCACCGAAGGTCCGGTCTGGGTCAGGCTCGGAAGTCTCTACCAGCGCGAACGAGTAACAACCGACTAGACCCAACACAGCGTCAGGTTAATGTCGGCTTCCGGGGATGGAATAGCTCTTCGACGGACTGTTTCGGGTCCTTGATCTGAGAGCGGTCCTTGCGATCGTTCTTTTGTGCTTCGAGCTTCTGCAGGAAACGGAAACGCGGCGATCGGGTCGCATGCCCTGATCGGCCGTGCTTGGTCATACCGAAGCCCTTTTGGCCGCTGTGCGTCATTTGGCGGTGCCTTGGCTTGGCCGCAAGCCCGGACGGGTGACGCCGGAAGACTACACCAATCCCTCAGACGAGCAAGTCGCCGAGGCTGGCTGATAAAGGCCTATGGTCCGCTACGGTGAAGGGCGGCGGTGGAAGCGACTGTGGACCGACGTCCGGCGTACCGCTGACAGCCGACGTGACGACCCATCATTGGCCTGTTCGGCTCCGGGCCAGGACCTGACTCACGCAATGCACAAGGAGAATGACTCGAGCACCTCAACGCTCAGCGGAGGGGTGAAGCTCACTGCGGGACGGTCATTAGTTCGAGCACATGGCCGTCAGGGTCGCGAAAATAGACGCCGCGGCCGCCATTCCAGTCGTTGAGCTTACCGTCGTCGAGGCTCCACGGTGCGCTGCCATAGGCGAGCTTCGCCTCGCGAATACGGCCGAAGATGGCATCGAAATCGGCATCGTTGACGTGGAAGGCGTAGTGGTGGCTCTCGAACTCCTCCTCGTCGTCGAAAAGGAGCGTGAGCGTCTCGTTGATACGTACCGGCGCGAAATGGCCGCCTTTCGGATCGGCATGGAGGTCAAAAATGCGCGCAAAAAATTGTGCCGCGGCCCTCTTGTCGCGAGCAGGGACGATGGTGTGGTTGAGGGTGATGGTCATCGGAAGACCTCTCGCTAAAGACGCCGAGACGTATCGGCATGCTCAAGACAATCCATAGATAGGTCTTGCAGGTTGTGGCGTGAAGGGGTCTCATTGCAGGATGCCATCACGACTAGAGTCTGGGATGATCCGGTCACTCGCGCTACTTTTGCCGGTTCGCCTGATGTCTGCTTATCCCCCAACGCGAAGGACGACGATGGTCACGTCTGGATAATGTCAGTGCCTGAAATAAGAAACGGTAGTCGCATCGAGAATCCACTTCTTTGGCGGGATATTTTAAAACACCAATTCAGATCTTGATCCGCAAGATATTGATCATCAATACGATGGTATCCTTGCGGGTGGAACCAAGCGTCCGCTCAGCGCACACGCAGGCCACTTTCAGCATCAAAAACGAATGTGCGTGATGGCGTGAGCGAGACACCGATGCGCTCGCCTTGCCTGCCAGCAAACTGCTTGGGGGCTTTCACGGCGATGAAGTCATTTTCGACCTTGACCGTCACAAGCGTGTGGTCGCCGATCAGCTCGTTGGCGTAGATTTCGCCCTTCAGATCGCCCTTGTCGTGCTCAACGATCGTGCAGTCTTCAGGCCGCACACCAAGGACAGCCCTGGCGATCCTGCCCGACACCGATGACACCAGCTGGGCTCCGTGGCCCATGAAGGTCCCGCCCTCCAGAGTTCCATGGATGATATTCATAGGCGGTGAGCCGATGAACTGGGCGACGAACAGATTGGCAGGATCGTTGTACGTGTTCACCGGCGTATCGAGTTGTTGCAGAACTCCCTTTTCCAGAATTGCGACCCGGTGGGCCAGGGTCATGGCTTCAATCTGGTCGTGAGTGACATAGATGGTCGTGATGCCCAACGACTGCTGCATGTGCTTCAGTTCGGCGCGCATGTGACCACGAAGCTTGGCATCGAGATTTGAAAGCGGCTCATCCATGAGAAACACCGACGGGCGGCGGATGATGGCCCGAGCCAGCGCCACTCGCTGACGCTGACCTCCGGATAGCTCCCGGGGGTAGCGGTCGAGCAGGGTCTGGAGTTGAACCTGAGCGGCGGCCTCCTTGATCGCGGCGGCACGCTCAGCTTCGGGAATGCGGCGAACCTTGAGGGGAAAGCCGATGTTCTCGGCCACGGTCTTGTGCGGGTAGAGCGCGTAGGACTGAAACACCATCGAGATGTCGCGGTATTTCGGCAAGATGTCGGTAACATCGCGGTCGCCGATCAATACGCGGCCGGCAGTGGCGGTCTCAAGGCCGGAGAGAATGCGCAGCGCAGTGGTCTTTCCCGAGCCGGAAGCGCCGAGCAGCACCAGGAATTCGCCCGGCGCGACGTCCAGATTGAATTCCTCGAGCACCTTCACGGAACCGAAATATTTCCGCACCTTGTCGAAACGGACCGGGACCTGGCGAGCGGCGCCCGAAATTGTCTTGTTCATCCGCTCATCCCTTGACCGCACCAAGCAAGACGCCCTTGGCGATATAGCGCTGCAACACCACAGCCATGATGATCACGGGAAGGATCATGATCATGATAATGGCACACATCTCCCACCAAAGAATGCCACGCTCGCCGGTGTTCTTGGCGGCAACCATGATCGGCATGGTCTGGGCCCGAGCGGTCGTGAGGAAGATCGCGAAGAGATACTCGTTCCAATTGAGAATAAGCGTCAGCAGGGTGGTTGCAGCGAGCCCCGGACGGGTCAAGGGCAACACGATGTCCCAGAATATCTCGAAGCGTGACGAGCCATCGAGTTGTGCCGATTCCTCCAGTTCAACGGGAAGGTTCGCGAAAAAGTCATGCATGAGCCAGACGACGATCGGCAGATTCGCGACCGCATAGACGATGATCAGCGCGAGGTGCGTGTCGATCATGCGGACGGACTGAAACATCATGTAGACCGGAATAATGACGACGATCGGTGGCAAGATGCGCTGAGATACGATCCAGAACAGAATGTCATCATTTCCGAGCGTGGACTTGAAACGCCACCGTAAGGCGCGGGCAAGAAGGAAAAACAGGGCGAGGGCAACTGAGCCTGAAATCGCCCAATGAACATCGAAATAGTTGGAAGCGACGATGGCCGACAGGGCCAGCAGCACAAACGCCACGATGTTCCCGAACTTCGGCTTGTAGCTAATGCGCGCCAGCGCGTAAGCCGCCATGGACCCGACCGCAATGCAAAGCGCGGTGGCGCCGAAGCTGATCACAAAGGAATTCGTATAGGCAAGGTAGACCTTGCAAATCTGCGGCTCCAGCTTTTCGATCTTCACGATCGGCGACACCATGAAGGCGAACAGATTGTTGACCAGCAGGAAAAGCTGGCGGCCGATCGAATAGGCATCGCAATAAGGGTCTGTTGCGAATTGTGCAGTCCAACCCTTCAGCGTCGGCTGGAAATCGACAAAAGGGATAAAGAACGGCCCGTTATTGACGGTCGCGGCATCCTTGAAGGCCGTAATGACCACCCAATAGATCGGAAAGAGCACGAACAATGACCAGAACAACAGGATGGCCGAGGCCACAAGGTTGGCCATAAGGGACATCTTGCCCACGGCAGGCGGTTCGAACAATCGCTGTCTGAAAGACCGGTGCCTGGAAATCTTGTAAGTCGCCCCGCTCATGCCCGCGCCCTGCGTATCCGTTTGACGACCACATAGTTGAAGAACGAGGAGCACACGACGACGGTCAAAATCAGGAGAAGATATGCCACGGCCGCGGAATCACCCATGTTATTTGCGCGCCAGAGAAACAGCGAATGCAGTGTCATTGACTCGGTTGCTATTCCGGGCCCTCCGGCTGTCATGATGTTTGGCAGATCCACGATCTTGAACGCCTCGATCATGCGAATAAGCATGACGGTTGCTGCGACTGGAAGAATCTGCGGCCAGGTGATTTCGCGAAAGATCTGGAAACTGGAGGCACCGTCGACCTGTGCGGCCTCGACATGATCCTTGGGCACGTTCTCCAGAGCGGCGAGCAGAACGATGAAGATGAAGGGGATCCATTGCCAGGAGTCCCCCAGGATTATAAACCAGCGAGCGGCCCAGGCATCGGTTGACCACGCCCAATTCCCGAGACCGATCAATTGCCAGAAGGGCTGGAACGGACCTTTGGTCACGTCCAGTATCATCTTGAAGGCATAGCCCACCCCGAGCGGGGTGATCATGAGGGGGATGAAGAACAGGATGCGGAAGAAATTCTTGCCGATAACGGGCTGCGAGCACAGGAACGCCAGCATCAGGCCGATGACGAACTGGACGGAGCAACCAACGACGACATAGAACAGGGTATTGAGCAGCGTGCCCCACTGATTGCCGGAGAGCAGGGTGGCGGCGAATAGAAGCGCAATGAACATGGCCATGGCTGCGCTGATCAACCGCCCGGCCAGGCCGACCCAGGTAGTTCCCCTGACGACGGCGCGATAGAGCCACCACAGCAGGGCGCCAGCAATCACGAGGGTGAATACCCAGCCGGCGATGCTCATGCTGGTGAAGCGGCCGAGGAAGTGAACCTGCTGGTTGCCGGTAAATTGGGCCGCGAAGTTCTCGAACCAGACCGTCCGGAATTTGAGACCGGTGGCCGAGAACCTGACATGACTGATCGCAAAGACGATCGTGTAGAAGGTCGGGAAGATCGCAAAGAGCAGGAGAAGTGTCACAGCGGGAGCGATGAAGAACGTTCTCGAATGGCGGTCAAACCACTCGCCCCAGCTTTCACCCCGAGAAAGGCCAGCCGGGGAAATCCCCGGCTGGCTCGTAGCGGTCCCATCAGACATCAGGCTCGCTCACTTTGCAGGTCCGACAGCGAGTGCCATCTGCTTGATCTGCTCGTCGCGGCCGAAGTCCTTGGTGATCTTTTCCCAACCGGCCTCGATGTTCTTCAAGGCCTCGTCCACAGTGATCTCGCCAGCCATATAGCGCGCCAGCTCGGTGTCGAGAACGACCCCGGTGTACTGCTGCGCACCCGGGATCTTGAGGTCCGAAGACATGTTCGGGTTGTTAAGTGCATCGTTAATGGCGCCCATGTAGTTCTTGGCAAGGCCCTCATCCATGCCTGATTTCACCCAAAGGTCCGTGCTCTTGAGCTGGCTGAGGCGGTAAGGGTTGAAGCCTGTCCAGCCCATGGTCACGTCGACGTTGGATTGCTCTTTCTGACTCATGAAAGACAGGAAGTCATAGGCCGCCTGCTTTACCTTGGGATCCGACTTGGCGTTGATGGCGCCGCCCCAGCCGCCAAAGGCCGAGAACGGAGCATAGTTGATGCCATCGATCGCATTCGGTGCAGACTCTTTGCTGACAGGAACAAGCTTGCCGGTCTTGCGGTCCAAAACTTCCTTCGAACCGACATTGGTGGCGTAGAGCTTGTTCTTGATCCCCTTTGCGTCGTCTTCGAGCTGCAGCGGACCCGGATCGCCCCATTCGATCAGGAGGCCGCAGCGGCCCGACTTGAACAAGGCGCGGGTGTCGCCGATGTCCATATTTAATTCTTCAGGCGGTCCGTATTTGCTTGTCTCCTTGTAGAGTTCAAAGGCCTTCTTCCAGCCGGCATTGTTGACAAGGGGCTTCATTGTGGCGTTGTCGAACTGAAAGCCTTGGGCCGTCCCCTGAGTCTGAACGATCGTCGAAGCGATCGTCTGTACGGCGAAATAGCTCTGCGCGTTCCGCTTCTTGAAGATGCAGGAGCCATAGCCCGGCTTGCCGTCGCCGCTCATGTCCTGACCGTTGATCGCCTTGGCGATGGCGAGATAGTCGTCCCAGGTCTTGGGCGGCTGCAGGTTGTTCTTTTCCAGGATGTCCTTCCGGTAATAGACC
This sequence comes from Bradyrhizobium sp. UFLA05-109, assembly GCF_054185165.1. Taxonomy (NCBI): domain Bacteria; kingdom Pseudomonadati; phylum Pseudomonadota; class Alphaproteobacteria; order Hyphomicrobiales; family Nitrobacteraceae; genus Bradyrhizobium; species Bradyrhizobium sp. UFLA05-109. The sequence goes on from NZ_JBBIAR010000010.1 coordinate 75,250, forward strand.
ATCTGGAAGTCGCCATCGACCTGGATCACCATCGTATGCCCGCCGATCTTCTGGGCAAACTCGCGGAAATAGGGGGCGATGTCCTGGAGGTCGATCTTGCTGTCCTTCGCTATGTAGGGATCGAGGTTTTCGAGCAGTCCAGCCGCCGCGAGCTCGACGCCCCAGCCGGCGGCGAAGACGGCAACATCAATGGAATTCGTTCCCGTGGACCAGTCTTGCTGAACCTTCGGGAAGATCTCAGCATACGGCACTTCATTTACGATGATCTTGGCGCCCGTCAGCTTCTCGAATTCCTTGCCGCGCTGGGACACTGCGCCGGCGATGACGGGTCCCGGGCGCGTCAGGATGTTGATCGTAATGCCGTCATACTGGCCGGCACCGGCGATGCCCGACCACCCGCACAAGGCGACAGCCGACGCGGCAGTTGCCGCAAGCTTTCGAATGTCCATAGGTCCCTCCCGTGTACATTTGATTGAAGTGCCGAGCCTGAGCCCACGCAATCCGTAACCCTACAGCATTTCGCTATCCGGAAAAGCCTGTGCATTCCTAATATGGTGGTTGGCGTACCATCCCGGCGGCCTGGAGCTGGTGTGCAAGCGCAGCAGGACCGAGTGCGGGCATGGTCATCAGCACCGCGGCCGCCGAGAAATGATCCTCGGACCTCGCCGCCAACCTGGGCCTCCTTCATCAGCAACTGGCCAACCAACCGCCATTGAGGAAGTGCTGGCGTTTCGGACAACTGCTTGCCGATTTTCCCGAAGTCATCGAAGCCTATCTCACCGCCGGCGATTGCGATTACCTCGTCAAGGTGGCGTCGAAGGCACCGCGGGCTACGAGTGCTTCCTGCGTGAAAAGGCATCCGCTACAGCAGGTCGTCATTCATACTTCAGCGCGCGGCTGGACCGCATTCTGCACCAACGCCACACCGCGATGAGCGAGCAGCCAGAAGCGGCCATTGAACCGGATTTCAGGATCGCGTCGCATTTTCGTTGGTTACGATCCACGCAATCCACCACGCCGCTGCAGTTCTGAGTATCACCTCAACGCGCGCTGAAGGTAAGGCCGGCGCGCTCCTCCAGACGCTTGCGCAACGCCGGGCCCATCAGCGCGCCCGGCGTCCAGATGCCACCCTCGCCCTCCACATCGCGCACGAGGCAGAGAGCGCTCTCCGTGATCATCTTGCTGGTCGAGCCGTAACCCGGATCTCGGTCGCCCAAGACGACCGCCTCGACGTGTCCGCCGTCCGGTAGCTCGCCCAGGAAGAGGATGTCGTAGAAGCCCTTCTCGCGCTCTTCCCGAGTGGGGCCGGCGCCGGGTTTGAGACCGCCGGTCCGGAACAGGGAAACCATCGTGACAAAGGTCTCCGTTGTCACGTGGGCGATTTCCCCAAATCCCGGCGCGACCATCATCTCGTCGTAAACGAAGTCGGTGCCGTAGGGATGACCCAAAAGGAAATTTGTGCGGTGCACGTTCTTGGTGTTGATCGGCGCCATTGGGAATGGCACGAGCCACACCCTAGTGCCGGGGTCGTATTCGGGGATGAGGCCCGACGGTTGAGACGGCCCGGTAAACCCGGGCGTCAACGCGAAGGGATCACTCAACAGACGGATCAGGGTCGGGTCGCGTGCCGCGGAGGCCAATGTCGCCTGAGCACTTGCCGCGGTGCCGCCAGATATGCTGCCTCTCACCTTGCGCAAGCGGGCCTTGACCCGCCGTGCAGAGCGTCCGAATTTCTCGCGCGCCTTCTCCTGCAACGTGAGCACGCCGAGATCGAACGGGATGGAATCGAAGCCGCAGGAGAAGACGATGCGCGCGCCGGTTCGTTTCGCCTCTTCGTGATGGGCGTCGATCATGCGCCGCATCCAAACCGGCTCGCCGCACAAATCAACATAGGCTGTTCCCGTGGCAGCGCAGGCCGCCACGAGCTCGGGGCCGTAGAGCTGATAAGGCCCGACCGTCGTGATGATTACGGCCGCACGCTCGCACATCGAACGCAGGCTGGCCGGCTCGGCGGCATCCGCCGTGACCAACGGCAAATCGTCCAGTGCGCCGATATCGGCGCGCACCTTCTGGAGCTTGTCGGTCGAGCGACCCGCGATCGCCCAGGATGGCGCATCGTCGCCGCGATAGGACGTCGCCAGATATTCGGCGATGAGGCGGCCGGTGTAGCCCGTCGCGCCATAAACGATGAGGTCGAAGTCCCGCTTCACGACGTTGATCCTCCTCGCGACCCCGCAGCGCAAACTTCAGATCTGTATGTAGTCGTACGCTTCGCGGCCACTGTCGTCAGGGGCCGTGCAACATGCGCTACCACACGGGGCGCTAACCCTGATTGGACCGGCCTTCCGTCGGCAGGATCGCACCGGCTTGCCTGGCGCACTCATTCGATAAGCAGAGCTGAGCCCAGGGTCCGCCGCTTCATTGAACCGTCCCCTCGGTAACGGAGGATACCACGTTCCCGCCCTTGAGTGCGCAACGTCCGGATGGGGTCAATCGCGTCGCTTTTGGCCCGGTTGCCGGATGTCTGCTTGCTCCCTGACCGCGGCGGGATAGCGGACATGCCAACCGCTGTTTGGGCCAACAGGCGACATGGGTCGAAACCCTTGCGCCCAAGTGTCACAGGCTTATGTGAGGAGCGGCGATCACTGGCTCATTGCGACGGCCAATCCAGCAACAATCACTAAAGAGGGAGGATCGCATGAAATTCCGTCCGCTTCACGACCGCCTCGTGGTCAAGCGCATCGAGGCCGAACAGAAGACCGCTGGGGGCATCATCATTCCCGACACGGCCAAGGAGAAGCCCTCCCAGGGCGAAGTGATCGCCATCGGCCCCGGCGGCCGCGACGAGAGCGGCAAGCTGATCCCGATCGACGTCCAGGTCGGCGACCGCGTGCTGTTCGGCAAGTGGTCGGGCACCGAGGTCAAGATCGACGGCCAGGAGCTGTTGATCATGAAGGAAAGCGACATCATGGGTGTTCTCACCGACGTCGCCGGCGCCAGGAAGGCGGCCTAACGCTGACCGCCGCAAATGCTCACCCCTGAGGAGCGCCTGCCTATGCTGCCTCGCAGGTGAGAGACGAATTTCAATTCGGGGAGGACAAATATGTCAGCTAAGGAAGTCAAATTAGGGGTCGATGCCCGCGACCGCATGCTCCGCGGTGTCGAGATCCTCGCCAATGCCGTGAAGGTCACGCTCGGTCCAAAGGGCCGCAACGTCGTCCTCGACAAGTCGTTCGGCGCGCCCCGCATCACCAAGGACGGCGTTGCCGTCGCCAAGGAGATCGAACTCGAGGACAAGTTCGAGAATATGGGCGCGCAGATGGTGCGGGAAGTGGCGTCGAAGGCGGCGGATGCCGCCGGCGATGGCACTACCACCGCGACCGTGCTCGCCGCCGCGATCGTCCGTGAAGGCGCCAAATCGGTTGCCGCCGGCATGAACCCGATGGACCTCAAGCGCGGTATCGACCTCGCGGTCGACGCCGTCGTTGCGGACCTCGAGAAGAACTCCAGGAAGGTCACCTCGAACGAGGAGATCGCCCAGGTCGGCACCATCTCCGCCAATGGCGATGCCGAAGTAGGCAAGTTTCTCGCCGATGCCATGAAGAAGGTCGGCAACGAGGGTGTCATCACCGTCGAGGAAGCCAAGTCACTCGAGACCGAGCTCGACGTCGTCGAGGGCATGCAGTTCGACCGCGGCTATATCTCGCCCTACTTCGTTACCAATGCCGACAAGATGCGCGCTGAAATGGAAGACGCCTACATCCTGATCAACGAGAAGAAGCTCTCCTCGTTGAACGAGATGTTGCCGCTGCTCGAGGCCGTGGTGCAGACCGGCAAGCCGCTGGTCATCGTGGCTGAAGATGTCGAAGGCGAGGCGCTCGCGACCCTCGTCGTGAACCGTCTGCGCGGCGGCCTGAAGGTCGCGGCCGTCAAGGCTCCGGGCTTCGGCGATCGCCGCAAGGCCATGCTCCAGGACATCGCGATCCTGACCGGCGGCCAGGCGATTTCGGAAGATCTCGGCATCAAGCTTGAGAACGTCACGCTCAACATGCTCGGCCACGCCAGGAAGGTGATGATCGACAAGGAGAACACCACGATCGTCAACGGCGCCGGCAAGAAGGCCGACATTGAGGCGCGCGTGGCCCAGATCAAGGCGCAGATCGAGGAGACCACCTCGGACTACGACCGTGAGAAGCTCCAGGAGCGTCTCGCCAAGCTCGCCGGCGGCGTCGCGGTGATCCGCGTCGGCGGCGCGACCGAGGTCGAGGTCAAGGAGCGCAAGGATCGCGTTGATGACGCAATGCATGCGACCCGCGCCGCGGTCGAGGAAGGCATTGTCCCGGGCGGCGGCGTCGCCCTGCTTCGTGCCTCCGTGCATCTCAAGGGTCTGCGCACCAAGAACGACGACCAGAAGACCGGCGTCGAGATCGTGCGCAAGGCGCTGTCCGCGCCGGCCCGCCAGATCGCGATCAACGCCGGTGAAGACGGCTCGGTGATCGTCGGCAAGATCCTGGAGAAGGATCAGTATTCGTTCGGCTTCGACAGCCAGACCGGCGAGTACGGTAATCTCGTCACCAAGGGCATCATCGACCCGACCAAGGTGGTTCGCGTCGCGATCCAGAACGCAGCCTCGGTCGCGGCGCTTCTAATTACCACCGAAGCCATGGTCGCCGAGCTGCCGAAGAAGGCCGGAGCCGGACCCGCCATGCCCCCGGGCGGCGGCATGGACTTCTGAATCCAACCGTTCGGCGCTCAAGAAAAAAGGGCCCAGCAGCGATGCCGGGCCTTCACGTTCTGCCTTGGAAGCGTATCGTTTCGATCGACCGAGGTCGCCTTCAGCGGCCCCGTGGTTCAGAAGTTTCTCTTCGATCTCAGAAACTCTCAAAGAACCGGGAGGGACCCCTCATGGAGGACGCAAGGCTGAAATATTACGGGTGGGGCCGCGAAGGAGAAGGTATGAGCGCAGAGGAGCGAAAGTTTGTTCTCGGCCGCTATCATGCGAAGTTTGGAGCTGGCGAGTTCGATACGATCGTAGTCCCGCGCCTCGAAGACCTCTCCCTGCGGGAGCCGCGCGTGCTGCCGCCGGCTTCGCTGTCACCCTTCTGCACGGCGGAACGCTACGATCGCGCCGCGCACACCTATGGCAAGTCATATCCGGACTACGTCAGAGCGATGCTCGGCAACTACGATTGTGCGCCCGACGTCGTGGCCTATCCGCGCAATGAGGCGGAGATTTCCGCCGTGATGGACTGGGCGGGTTCTGTCGGTGCTTCGCTGACGCCTTTCGGGGGCGGATCCAGTGTCTGCGGCGGAGTCGAGCCGCGGGTTGACGGCATCAAGCATAAAGCTGCCGTTACCCTCGACCTGCGTAATCTCGCTAAAGTCGTCGAAGTGGATCCGGTTTCTCGCGCTGCATTGATTGAAGCCGGCACCTGTGGCCCATCTTTGGAAAACCAGCTCAAGCCCCATGGCTTCACGTTGCGGCACTTCCCGCAGAGTTTTGAATACTCGACGCTCGGCGGCTGGATTGCGACCCGATCGGGCGGCCATTTCGCCAGCCTTCACACTCACATCGACGATTTCGTCGAAAGCCTGCGCGTCGTGACGCCGGCTGGCGTGGTCGAAACGCGCCGGCTTCCCGGGTCGGGTGCGGGTCCCAGTCCCGACCGGATGTTCATCGGCTCGGAAGGAATTTTGGGTGTGATTTCGCGCGCCTGGATGCGATTGCAGCCCCGTCCAAAATTCCGCGCCGGCGCATCCGTTCGTTTTCCGTCGTTCTTCGATGCTGCGCGCGCCGTGCGCGCAGTCGCGCAAGCGGGCCTCTATCCATCAAATTGTCGGATCCTGGACTCACAGGAGGCCTTCAACACCGGTGCAGCCGATGGGAGCGTTGCCATCATGGTGCTCGCCTTCGAGTCGGGCGATCATCCGATGGACGCCTGGATAGCGCGCGCGCTGGAATGCTGCACCGACCATCGGGGAACGCCGGAGCCGGCAGAGGCGGGCGGCGCACATCTGGAAGGTGCGGCGGGCGTCTGGCGCAACGCATTCATTCGGATGCCCTATGCGCGCGAATTTCTGACGCCCGCAGGGCTTGTCAACGATACGTTCGAGACTGCCATCACCTGGGATCAGTTCGAAGGCTTTCACGACAACGTCAAAGGGGCGACCGAGCGCGCCATTCTTGAAGCAACTGGCGTCAGGGGTGAAGTGACTTGCCGTTTCACTTACGTCTACCCGGACGGGCCTGCACCCTATTTCACTTTCCATGCTCTTGGTCGCCACGGCGGACTTCTCGAGCAGTGGCAGGCGATCAAGAAAGCGGCAAGCGACGCGCTGATTGCGGCAGGTGGCACAATCACGCATCATCATGCCGTCGGCCGCGATCACAGGCCGTGGTACGACCGGCAACGGCCGGAACTTTTCGCAGCCGCATTGCGGGCGGCCAAGCGGGAACTGGATCCGCAGTGCCTACTCAACCCGGGCGTCCTGATTGATCCGTAGACGTATTCTGGCGAAAGCAACCGCTTGGCGCCTTGCGGGACTCTGTGTAGCCAGGTCTTAAGGACGCTTTGCGCGAATTTGCATGACGCGGCGTCGCGGAAAGGCAGCTCCTGGCGCAAACCGGACTTTTTGCGCGAGCCATACGTCGGTGGTCGACGGGGAATTGTTGATGGTTGACGGTACGGGCGGAAAAAAAGGCTGGCCAAGTGGAGGCCCTTCCGACCAAGCATACGCCCACTGCGTCGATTGACTCCGATACTTGCCGAAGTACCCATTTCTCCGATCCGCGCAAATTTTCCTGTGAATTCAAGACCGAAGAATTAGAGCGGGCATACCGTCGGGATCTGACCGTCAGCTTTGTCAATTTGTGCTTGGAAATCAACGCGGAAATATCGTCCAAAATGATTGAGTGGGAGTAGTGCCCTCGGCGGTTATCAGCCAGATTGGCGTAGGTTCATTCGTGTTCTCGATGGATTGGCCTGTTGTTTCCTATTCGACTTAACTCTGTGGAAGCGGATATCCAACAGACGTTGCGCCGATGGGTTAGCGCGGCGGACTATAGCGTAGAAAGGGCGAGAGCCAGGCTTGGGCTAAAGCCGGGGCCCGGGGGGCGCGCCGCTTTACAAAGAACTCCATCCCCTTCAGCCGCGATGACAAATGCTCGGCTATTGATTGCCGTTGCTCGGCGATAAGATCGGGTCGATTTCAGTATCGAAGACGGCGTTCGATAGTATTTGCCAGCGCAGTCAATGCGTAACAGATCACGAAGAATATGCTCAAAACGCCCAGATAGATTTCGATGGCGTGTGACTGTCCACTCCCAACATAGGCTAGTCTTTCAATCATTTGACGCGCCGATCCCAGGAGATCCGAAACGCCAACAACGGAAGTCAGCGCGCTCGCCTGGACGAGAACCGTGAGCTGCCCGACATAGGGCGGTAGTGCGCGCCGAAACGCTTGCGGCAGAATGACGAACACGAGAGCTTCGGTTGCGCTCAAGCCAAGCGCTCGAGCGCCCTGCTCTTGGCGGTGTGGAATGGAACTCAATGCGCCACGAAGAACCTCACCGATGTTCGATCCGCCCCAAAGTCCCAGTCCGATGACAGCGGCCGTCAGCGGCCCCGTGCGAACGCCAATTTGTGGAAGCGCGAAGAACACGAAAAGGAGGATCATCAGCGACGGCACGCCACGGAATACATCGACGTAAAATCGTCCGATCATGCGCACGAAAGTGAGCGTGCTCTGCGACAGCGCTGCGATCGCGAGGCCAAGAATCGTCGCCAACACGACGGTGAGCAGCGAGATCCACAGCGTGATGAGAAGACCCTGACCGAGGTAGGCAGCGACCGGCCAAACCCAATTGTTCATTTAACGAATCCCAGTCCAGGAATCGCCAGCCTGCGCTCGAAGGTGCGCGACACGACGCTGAGAATGCTGCACACGAGCAGATACATGAGACATGCAATGCCGAAGGTCTCGAACACCTTGAACGTATCGGACACGATCCGGTTGGCGACGTAGGTCAATTCCTGATAGCCCACGACGATCATAAAGGACGACGATCTGAACTGCGTAATCGCCGTGGTCGTCGCTCCGGTGATTGCGATGCGCAGCGCGAGCGGCAGCGTGACGTCAAGAAAGGTCTGGAACGCCGGTAGGCCAAGCGCGCGGGCCGCTGTCACTTCGCCTTTCGGCACGGCGTCGAAGGCCGCTCTGAATACTTCCGTTTGATAAGCGCCGCCCCACAATGCCAGCGCGAGCCAAGAGGTCTGGAATGGCGTCAGACTAATACCGATATCCGGTAGCGCGTAAAACAAGAGAAAGATCTGTACGAGGAGGGGCGTGCAGCGGAATGCATTCACGAAGCCGACGATCACCAGGCTGACCATGGGGATCCGCGCGTAGCGTATTGCCCCAAGTGCGACCCCAATTCCGATTCCGAGCACTATGCCGATCGCGCTGATGAGGAGGCTATTGCCCAACCCCACCAGTAGCGCGGTCACCTCTCTCGCGAGATCGCTCTGCATGATACGCACCTCCGCCCGATCGCGCGGGGCGCCTGAGCGCCCCACGCGCCACCGTCAGGACTTACACTCGAGAGGATCGACGCCCGCATAGTCGAGCTTGACTTTCGGTCCCGGCACGACGTTACGATACTTCGCGATCATGCTCGGATCCTTCACTTCGTCAGCGAAAGCCTTGTAGAAGGCGTCGTCTTCGCGCATCTCGGCGATCACGGCATTGATCCAGGCAAGCATGGCCGCATTGCCTTTCTTCACCCCGATACCCTGGATCGCGGGTGAAGCGAGTTCGCCGACGACTTTGAAATTCTTGTTGTTCTGTACAAAATTGTAGTCGTAAACGTCGATGTAAGCGAAGGCGTCACTTCGCCCCTGCACCAACATCGTCGAGGAATCGGCCGGGCTTTGCGCAGTAATTAGGTTCGCCTTTGGCTGGCACTTCTGGAGCCAGGTCTGATAGGTGCTTCCCGTCACTGTGACAACCGTGTGCCCGGTGAGGTCGGCATAGTTGTTGATCGGCGAATCCTTCTTCACGACGAGCTGAAGATTGCTCAACCAGATCGGATCCGAGAAGTCGACCTGCTCGGCGCGCGCCGGCGTTCGGGCGAGCGAGGCCAGCACGAGGTCGACCTTGCCGGATTGCAGGAACGGGATGCGGTTGCTGTCGTTCACACATTGCGTCCGCAGGCCGGATTCGGTGCCGAAGGCAAATGCGGCGATGCGCTTGACAAGCGCATACTCAAAACCGGCTGGCTTTCCATCGAGGCCGACATAGCCCGCAGGCGGATACTGGCAATTGATGCCGATCGTCAGAACTTTTGGCGTGGCAAGGTCTGCTGGCATCGGCACGTCGACCTTCGACTGCGCCATAGCCGGTAAGGCAAGTACGGAAAATGACAGGCCGGCGATCGCAGCCAAACATTTCAGCATCTTCATGTTTCCCTCTCTCTTTGGTCCCTTTGAGTTGCGCGAAAACGGGTCAGGTGTCGGCATGTGAAAGGAACTGGCGCGTGCGGTCGTGACTCGGTCGATCGAGGACGTCGGCCGGGTTTCCCTTCTCGACAACCACGCCATCAGCCATGAACACCAGCGTGTCACCAACCTCGCGCGCAAAGTTCATTTCATGGGTCACCACGAGCATGGTCATGCCGGAGCGGGCGAGGTCCTTCATGACGTTCAAGACCTCGCGCACGAGCTGAGGGTCGAGCGCCGATGTGACCTCGTCGAACAGCATCACGTGGGGACGCATCATCAGGGCCCGAGCAATGGCGACCCGCTGCTGCTGGCCTCCCGAAAGCTGGTCCGGATAGCTGCCGGCCTTGTCCGCCAGGCCGACCTTCGCGAGCAGTTCCCGGGCGCGAGCTTCCGCTTCCGCAATCGGCTCCTTCAAGACACGCCGCGGCACCAAGGTTAGGTTTTTCAGGACGGTGAGGTGCGGAAACAGGTTGTAGTGCTGGAAGACCATCCCGACGCGCTGGCGGACCTTGTTCACGTCCTGCTTGCCAGAGAGCAGGTACTCGCCGTCCAGAACGATCTCCCCGCCGGCAACCGGCTGAAGCATGTTGACCGTCCGCAGCAGCGAGCTCTTGCCGCTGCCGCTCGGGCCGATGATAACGACGACTTCGCCTTGCCGGACGGACAGGTCGACACCCTTCAGGACTTCATTTGATCCGTACGAAACGCGAATGCCGCGCAAATCGAGGAAGGGTACGGTTGCTCCGGTCGACATTGCGTGCCTTTCTCGGCTATCAGCGAAACGCTGGCCGAACGATCGCCGAGATCAGATCGGCCATCGCGACGTGCGTCTGGAGAGGGATCCCATCGACGTCAGCGTCGACAACGTTGCCGACCGAGTTGATCAAGCCGATATCGACACCGCGGCGCAGCAACTGCTCTTCCATTTTGGGTGCATGGAGGAGGTCAGGCCGCTTCAGGCGTGCTGCGAGTGCCCCCAGGATGGCGTAGCAACCCCAGTTCGAGCATGCGGCGGTGACGAGCACATCGGTACCCGTCACGGCTCCGATACCGGCGCCGCCTTCGGGCCGCGCGTCGCCGAAATTCACGTGGCGCCGCACAGCGTCAGCAACCACACCCATGCCGATCTCGTTGCCCCCGTCGCCCACGCAGACGCTCGGAATCCCACGCGCAAGCGCCTCGTCGAACAGATAGTCGATCCTTGCCCGCCCCATGCCGTAGTCGATGCCGCGCATCGAACAGTAGATGCCGTCGGCGTTACGGCCGACTCGCTCCGTTGAGAAAACCAGGGCTGGCTTCAGCTCGTCGAGCAAGGACGCGGAGGCGGCCTTCGCCTCTGCGTCCGTCACCGGAAAGGAGCGCGTGCTCGCGACGGCGAGGCTTCCATCGCCGCTCGCAATCCGCGCCTGATCGTAGGGCAACACCGAAAGACCGGCGCTGGTCAGGATCTTGACGGTGCCGTCGAGCAAAGTCTCCTCCGCGAGGACGACGCAAGTCACGCGCTTGGATAACGCAAGAGCCCTCACGATCGCGGCGGCGCCGGCCGGACCGTCGTTCTCGCCGATGGTCGGCGATATCCAGGCACGCGAAACGGAGCCTGTGGTCATCAGCACGGTCGCACCCGCAGGAATCGCAGCGAGCGCCTCGGCAGCCGCGCCGCACAGGGAACCGCCTTGGCGCGTGCGCGCTGCCTCGTAAAGATGCTCGACACCTCGGCCGCCGAGATCGAGATTGACCAGCCGGTCGAGCCGGTCATCCATGCCTGCAAAGCTCGTGTTGACGGCGCTCATGCCTGATCTCCCAGAATGAGCCGCGAGATCGTGGTAACTTCGTCGATCCGCGCGGCCAGGTGATTGAGTGCAGCGTCGACGGCGGCGACGACCGCGTCCTGGCCTCCAACTCGCCCGATCGCATCGAGGGTCGGTTTCAGGCGCAGCGACACGCGTGCCCCGGGCTGGCCATGGGTGTTGACCGTGAGGATCCCAGCGTCGCGCAGGAGGACCATTCCGAGTGCGGAGGAGACCTCGCAGGGAGCCAGCCCGAAGTTTTCTGCGGAACGGCCAGCGCGCCGCAGGACAAGGGCGAGCACATCCTGCTCGTCGACCATCGGTCCGAGATCGCTGACGGCGACGATGTCGCGGCCGAGCTTCTCGGCCAAGGCGACCGCGAGCGCCTGTCCGGAGCGTGCTTCCTCGCGCAGATCCTCTGGCCGAAAACCTTGGAGGGATCGCATGGCGCCGGCGGCGATCGGCGCGCGGGCCTCCATCCCGAATTCAGCACCTTTCGCCGACGCAGCCGTGACGAGATTGGCGCGGCCGGCAAGCACGCCAGCGCGCGGTCCGGCGAGACCCGCCTTGTCGCAGTTGGTGATTGCGAGGTCGGCCCCGAGGGCAAGGCCGGGCTTGCCGCCGTGGAGCACGGGACGGAGCCGGGCGCCATAGGCATCGTCCACGAGCACGATGCCGCCGGCCGCGTGGGTGGCCTCGACGACGGCGGAGGTTACGGCATCATCGAGCAGCTCGAGAGCGCTTGTCACCGTGGTGACGACAACGAGCTGGGGCTTCGCCTTGGCCAGAGCCGCCCGCCAGTCGCGGTCGCCTCCGATTTCGATGAGCTCGACTCGCGCGATGGCGCAGCCTCGGATCACCGACGCGTGCGACCGTCCGCCAGGGGGGACTACGGAAACGACCCAACTGCCGCCAGCAAGAGCGGCGATGCTGGCAATGATGCCCGCGCTGGTGCGGTTGAATACGGCGACACCATCCTCGCTCTTACCTCCGAGGTGGGCAATCGCGACTTCGCGGAGATCATTGGCGAAGAGTCCCGGGCCGACCCATTCCTCGCACAGCGTTGCGAGATCCTCAGATTTGAGCGGAAAGTCTCGCTGATTTCCGGTGAACACACCGATGGAATGCGGGCCGAGCTTGCGGACGCGATCAGCCGCCACGGCCTGCCCCTGACGAAGGCGGCGCGCTTCGTCGACACTGGATCGGATGATGGTGCCGCGCGCAAAACCGACGACCGGGTCGATAATATTGCCGAAACGATCTGTGGGCCTCGGGGACTGCGATTTCGACGCGGTGGCGGCTGTCATGAACTTCTCCTAGAACCAGCGTGACTTGGCGGCGCGGACAACCAGGAAGCCGAGGCGACAGGTGACGCGGGATGAAATCGGCATTCGTGTCAACGTTCGGCAAAAGCGTCTCGCCGCGCGAATACGCCAGGCGAGGCACTCTCGGTGCCTAGCGCCCGGGACAAGACCGATGAAGTCGGGTCCGACTGCGGGGTCATAGTTCGGCGTCACGGCTTCACCTCCCGGGACCGCAGACGCGACAATGAGGCGCGGCCAGGTTCGGTCATTGAGCTTGCGACGATGCTTTCGAGCAGGCTGACAAAGCCCCGATGACCGCTCTCAGAGACGCCATCGACGCGGGGTTCGGCACTTGCCGTCGCGCCATCACGAGCGCCCGCACCAATACAGGCTTTGATCAACTTCCCTTCGAGAGTATCGCCGTGAAGCAGGTCGGGACTGCCAAGGCCGACAGCGAGTCCGGCGCAAACGGCGTAGGCGCCCCAGTTCGAAATTGCCGCGCTGACGATCACGTCAGTCTCGGCCGTCGTGACCACGAAGCCGTTGGGATGGAACGCGGCAAGCTCCGTCCGCACGGAGCCGAAGCCTACCTCGTTTCCGCCGTCGCCAATCCCTATGGTCAAGCGCTTCGCTGTGCGGCCAGCCTGCGCGAGCAGATGGAGATGCGCCATTGTGCCGGCAGGGCGGCGATCGCCCCGGACGCCGTGGAAGTGGCCATCCGGGTTGGGGCCGTCGAGTTCGACGAAGACAATCGCCGATGGCTGGCATCTCGCGAGCAGCGCTTCGACGGCTTTGGGTCCATGCGTGGGATGAGGCGGGATTGTCTCCACATTGATCGGCCTCGCCGTGGAGGATCCAACAAGCGCGGCGCAGGCTTCCACCGGCTTGGAATGTGCCTCTTCCGAGACGATCGTGACCTGGGCGCCAAGACCGAGGGCCATAGCCCGGGCAAGGACAGCGGCACCTGGCGGTCCGTCGGTCTCGCCCTGCGGCAGTTTAGGTGGAACGCCGGCGCCGGTCGCAACGATAACGTGGTCTCCGTAGGCGACGCGTGACATGAGAGTCCTGGCGGCCAACGTGGACAACGGCTCGCCATGATGGCGACGGCAGATCTCGTACATCGGCACGACGAGACCTGGTGGAAGCCCGCCCGAGAGGGGACGGGATTCGATCGTCATCAGACGATCGAACCGCTCGCCTGCCATGGCCAGAAGAGGGTCCGGACCCGCGGAGTCTTCGGTTAGGAGCATGGCCATGGCGACCTCTTCGCTTATCTCGCGGCTTACACCGTGACGGTCACGCTCTTGCGATAGGTGTAGCTTTCGAGAGCTCCCTCGATAGAGTATTCGGCGCCGATACCGCTCTGTTTGGCGCCGCCGTAGGACATGCCCGGGATCTGACCGCCGGCGCGGTTGATCTGAAGCCAACCCGCATCAATTCGCTCGGCAGCGCGCAGGGCGGTGGTGATGTCGTTCGTGAAGATGTAGGCAGCGAGACCGTAGTGGGTGTCGTTCGCCCAGCCGATCATCTCGTCCTCGTTCGTCCATGGGATCGCAACAAGGACAGGGCCGAAGACCTCCTCGCGCGCGACACGCCAGCCGTTATCGACGCCCGTCAACACGACAGGGCCCGGCATGAAGCCGTCCGTATCATTGGCAGGAGCCGGTACCTGGCCGATCTCGACTTTCGCGCCGCGATCCACGGCTTCGCGGATGAAGGCGCAGACCTCGCCGTACCGCTCAGCGTTGATGATCGCGCCGATGTCGGAGGTTTCGTCAAGCGCGTCGCCAACCTTCATGGCCTTCAGTTTCTCAACCACCTTTGCGACCACCGGCTTGAACACGTCCCGGTGGACGAAAAGCCTCGAGCCCGCGGTGCAGGACTGTCCCTGGCGTGCGAAACGCATGGCATTGATGACGTTCGTCGCGCAGGTGTCGAGTTGCTCGGGCGTCGCCGCGTCGGGATAGACGATGCAGGGGCTCTTACCGCCGAGTTCAAGGGTCACCTTCGCAATGCGGTCAGCGGCGGCATGCGCCACGAGCTTGCCGACCTCGACCGAGCCGGTGAACGAGATCTTCGAGACGTCGGGGTGGTTCGAAAGCGGCGCACCGGCCTCGATGCCCGTCCCAGTGACGACGTTGAAAACGCCGGCGGGGAAAAGGTCGGCTGCGAGCTCCGCGACCTTGATGACGGCGAGCGGCGCATCCTCGGCAGGCTTCAGTACCAGCGTGTTACCGGTGCCGAGCGCCATACCGATCTTCACGGCCGCGAGAACGAGGGGTGAATTCCAGGGGATGATCGCGCCGACGACGCCAAGCGGCTCCCGCGTCGTGTAGCTGAAGATCCCCGGACCGAGCGGCAACGTCTCGCCCTTCTGTTCGGAAACGACACCGCCGTAATAACGCAGGACCTCAGCGGTGCTCGCGACCTCGGGCCGGCTTTGCGTACGCAGCGCATTGCCGGTTTCGGCCGCGAGAACCTTGGCGATCTCTTCGGCATGCGCCGAGACGCGATTGCCAAGCTCCGTCAGGAGCGCCCCGCGGGCTCGGGCTGCCATGCGCCGCCAGGCAGGAAAGGCCTTCTTGGCCGCCGCGACGGCAGCGTCGACGTCCTGCTTGTCCGCGGCGCCGACCCGAGCAATGGTGTCACGCCGACAAGGGTTCTGGACTGCCATCGTGCGCTCTGAGACCGGCTTGACCCATTGGCCACCGATGAAGTTCCCGGCGAGCCCAGCGCGAGGCAGCGTCAGTTCGGAGTCGTAGCGGGAGGTAGCGAGTTGCGCGCTCATGAGATCTTTCCTTGGCCTTTGAAATTAAGCTGACGGCTGACGGAGATTGACCTTGAGCAGCCGCTCATAGACCTCCGAGACGCTCGTGGAATCCTTTCCGCCAAGACCTTCTGCGCGGGCAGTGTTGTAGATCTGGCGAACGAGCTGCCCGAGGTACATCGGCGAAGCCGTGAACTCGTCGAGCGCGAGCGAGATGTCCTTGTGCATCAGGTCGAGCGCGAAGAACGCGGGGCGCTCCTCAGTGAAGAGCGTCTTGCCCAGCCAATCGAGCATCTTGCTGCCGGCGAGGCCGCGGCCGAGAACCTCGAGCAGCACGTCGAGCTTCGCGCCCGACTTCACGCTTGCCGCGAGAACCTCGCCGAGCGCTACCGTGTTGATGGCGGTCAGCAGGTTGTGGCTGAGCTTCATGAGCTGCCCCGAACCCACCGGTCCGCAATGAATGATCTTGCCCGCCAGCGTCTCGAGGACGGGGCGCGTCGCGTCCAACACGGCCTGGTCGCCCCCGATCATGATGAGAAGCTTGCCGTTCTCCGCGCCGGCGACGCCACCGCTAACCGGAGCATCCAGGTATCCGACGCCGGCTTCGTTACAGATCGCAGCGACTGCCTTGGTGGTGGCGGGATCGACCGTGCTGAAATCGACTACGATTGCGCCCTTCTTTGCAGCGGCGAGGATCCCATCCTCGCCCGTCGCCGCCGTCCGCAGGGCCGCTGGCGAGGGGAGGCTGGCCAGAATGAAATCGGCGCCGTTAGCCGCAGCTTTCGGGCTTGTGGCAGCTTCGACGCCGGCCGCGGCAAGGTTGGCGACAGCCGGCGTATTGGGATCGTAGGCCCGCACCTTGTGTCCGGCCGCGGCAAGCCGCCGCGCCATATGTGAACCCATGCGGCCAACACCCAGAAAGGCGATCGTCGGCATCGAAAATCCTCGCGATATTGGCCAAAAGGCCGATGGAATGGCCGGCGACCACGAGCTCACCCTTGCGGCGATCGGGATCACGGGCGTGATGCCGGCCGTTTTAGGTCCAGTTCGACAGGGCCCGGAAGACCAGTCCAATTGACGCGAGGCGAAAGAAATTCTTACTGTGAGGGTCTGAGGGGATTTGCGAGTTTGGCGCTCAATCTTTCACGGCTGCGACTCTTTCATGAGCTTTCCGAGCTCGGCACGATTTCGGCGGTTGCACGGGCACTCGGCCAAACGCGACCGGCCGTGTCCCAGCAATTGGCGCTGCTTGAACGCGAGGCGGGAGCGGTCCTCTTCGAGCGTTCAGCCGGTGGGTTGCGCCTGACGACCAAGGGACAGCAACTCCTGGACCGCGTCACTCCGCTCCTGCAGTTAGCCGATCGCATCGAGGCCGAGCTGAGCGAGAGTGACGGTCCGCCCGCGGGTGAGCTGCGGCTTGCCGCTTTCGGAAGCGTCGCGACAAGCATCGTTCCCAGAGCCTTCGGTTATCTGCACAAGACGCATCCTCTGATCGATGCAAGCTTCGTCGAACTCGAGCCGACCGAAGGCCTCAAGGCGACTGTCGCCAAGCAGGTCGATATTGCAATTGTCGATGATTACGTGGACGCAAATGCGTATCAGCAGGCTCTCGAATTTCACCCGCTTTATGTCGACGGCTTGAACGCCATTCTCTCGTCAGATCACCGCTTCGCAAAGGCTGACTTGACGAGCATAGAACTCAAGGATCTCTCGAACGAGAAGTGGGCGATCAACCAAACGGCAGTCGCGTACCAGCTCAACCTGACCAACGCATGCCACGCCGCTGGTTTCGAGATGAAGATTGGTTGCAGCGCCCGTAATATTTCCGCCACTCTCGAGATGGTACGCACGGGGCATTTCGTGACGGTGCTGCCCGGCCTGGCGGTGCATCACTTGAAGAAGGATCCCGACTTTCTGGTTCTTCCCCTTGCGCCTGCCTTGCACCGGCACATCTTCAGCGCCGTGCCGAAAGGTACGTCCCGGCGCCCTGTCGTCGCGGCTGCGCTGGCCGCATTGGAGCGGGCGGCGATCAACTGCCGCCTCTAGATCATTCGTGGCGTAATTATTTCTAACGTGCTCCGTCAGAAGCCGTGTTCTTTCGCCGTACCCGGCGGAGCGCTAGTCGTAGCCGAATGCCACGTTTTCTACCTTCCAACAGCCAATGGAGCACGGAAATGCGATGCCTTTCGCGGCGGTTTGTCATCGGTCTGGTTGCGGCATTCTGCGCCCTCGGGCTCTCGGTCGGGGCGAGCCACGCTCAGGAAAAGTCCAGGCTCGATGAAATCATGGGGCGAGGCAAGCTGATCGTCGGCGTGTCTAGCGAGTCGCCGCCGTTTGGATTTGTCGATGAAAAGGGTGAACTGGTCGGCTTCGACATCGACATTGCCCGGCTGATTGCCAAGGCGACCTTCGGCGATCCCAACAAGGTCGAGTTCATCCGCCAGAGCGCCGCGCAGCGCTGGCCGAACGCCCAGAACGGCACGATCGACTTCGGCGCACAGACGACCACTATCTACGCTGACCGCGCCCAACGCGTCGCGTTCACCCGAAACTATATCGACGGCGGCATCGTCCTTATCGTCCGGAAGGACGCGCCCTTCAAGACGCTGGAGGATCTCAATAAGCCAAACGTCACCATCGCCAATCTGACCACGCCGACCCAGGAGGAGCGCGCCAAGCGCCTCTTCCCGCAGGCCAAGCTCCAGACTTTTGACGGTATCGCTTCCCAATTCAACTCGGTGAAGCTCGGACGAGCCCAGGCCGCCCAACTCGATGCGCCCGTCGCCGCCTGGTACGTCAAGAACAATCCGGACATGCGCGTGATGGAAACGCGCCTGACTGACGTCGTCAACACAGGCATCTTCATGAAGTCAGGTGACTTCAGGCTCTGGCAGTACCTCGATCTCGTCGTGTCTGAAATGACCGGCGGCTACCTCTTCGCGGACTACAGCGCGATCTACGAGAAATGGTTCGGTGAAAAGCCGAAAAACGCAAAGTGGTATCTCAACAATAACTGAAGAGCGTAGGGGGCGGTGATGGATTGGTCACAGTTCGGCAGCTTCGCCGCCCGCTATCTTCCGCAACTCTGGAGCGGGATGCTCGTTACCATCCTCGTCGCGGCTCTCGCGGCGCCGACGGCTCTCGCGATCGGTATTCTTCTCACACTGCCCCGAATCGCCGGCTGGCGGCTATTGAGCGGTCTGGTGCGAGCTTATGTGGAAGTGATGAGGAACACGCCGCTCCTCGTCCAGATGTACCTCCTCTTCTTCGGCCTACCTATCTTGGGAATCTTCTGGGACGAGATCACCTGCGGTGTCCTCGCCGTTGCGCTTCAACACGCAGCCTTCCTGTCAGAGCTCTTTCGTAGCGGCATCGCGGCCGTGGGCGTTAAACAGTGGGAGGCAGGACAGGCGATCGGCATGCGTCGCTGGGCCATTTTTCGACAGATCATTCTTCCGCAGGCCGCAATCCAAGTTATGGCACCTGTCTCGAACCAGCTAATCGTCCTGGTGAAGGACACGTCTCTCGTATCGGCGATCGGGGTGCTCGATTTGACGCTGTCCGGCAAGGTTATCATTGAACGCTCGGGAGCGTCCTTTGAAGTCTTTATCCTTGTTGCACTGCTCTATCTGATCCTGACTACAGTCGTCGGTATCGGCTTCCGGATCGGCGAGATGCGCTTCACCGGGAGGCTTGGATGAGCATCTCCATCCTTTTCGGCAGTTTTCCTTATCTATTGCAGGGGGCGCTCGTCACGCTGTGGCTTGCGTTCGTGGTCGTCACCGCCGGCACGCTTCTGGGCACGGTGGTTGGAACGATCGCCAGCGGCGGAGGACGGGTCCTCCGGTCAGTCATCACGGCATATGTGTTCGTGTTTCGGGGCATCCCCGTGCTGGTCGTGATGTTTCTTGGCTTTTACACTTTCCCGGCATTTGGAATTCGCCTCAGCGCGTATTCCGCAGTCACAATCTCGATGATTGTTTACGTCGGCGCCTTCGTCACAGAGGCGGTGCGGGGGGCCATCGCAGCTGTGCCGGCCGGCCAGGTGGCCGCAGCCAAGAGCCTTGGCATGCGCCGGTTGACGATGCTGCGTGAGGTTATTCTGCCTCAGGCGGCTCGCCTCGCGATCGCACCGGTGCTCAACATTTCACTGATGGCGATCAAGCAGACGTCCTACGCCTCGGTTGTCGGAGCCTGGGAGCTTTCTTTTGCAGTTCGCGAGGTCGTCGAGAGAACGCTCGCGGCTTTCCAGATCTTCCTGGGCGTCATGCTGATCTACTTTCTGATTTGCTACCCGGTTTCGCTGCTCGCTAGCTACTGCGAGCGGAAAATCTCCTTCGATCACTGAGGCCGCCCATGACCACCTCCGCTGAATCTGCCGTCATCGTATCAGTAAACGGCCTTGTGAAATCCTTCGGAGCGCATCGGGTTCTGGACGGCGTCTCGTTCGACGTGCGGCGCGGTGAAGTCGTTGTCGTTCTGGGGCCGAGCGGATCAGGCAAGTCCACCATGCTCCGCTGCGTCAACTTCCTCGAGACATTCGAGGACGGCACGATCACGGTCGATGGTGCGCCGGTCGGCTATCAGAGCGACGGCACAGGTGGCCGCCGGATGCTTGATGAGAAGGCGGTCGCGAAGAACCGCGAGCATGTCGGCATGGTGTTTCAAAGCTTCAATTTGTTCCCGCATCGGACCGTGCTTCAGAACGTCATGATGGGGCCTTTGTCGGTCCAGCGCCGGGACAGAGCTGAGGCGCAGAAGCAGGCGCTGGAGATGCTCACGAAGGTCGGCATGGCCGACAAGGCCGATCGATATCCCGCCCGTCTCTCCGGCGGCCAACAGCAGCGCGTGGCGATCGCCCGGGCTCTCGCGATGCGTCCGGCTGTCATGCTCTTCGACGAGGCGACATCGGCTCTCGACCCTGAGCTGGTCGGCGAAGTGCTCCGCGTCATGCGAGAATTGGCCAACGAGGGCACGACGATGATCGTGGTCACCCACGAGATGGGCTTCGCCCGTGAGGTTGCCGATCGCGTCATCTTCATGGACGGCGGCGTGATCGTCGAGCAGGGTGCGCCGAGCGAGATCATGACCGATCCGAAAACCGAGAGGTTGCGGGCGTTTCTGGGGCGTCACTACGACTGATCGAAGGGTGAGCAGACTTCGGCGCAGTCAGGCTCTGAAAGACATGTCAGCTCCGGATCCCGTCTCAGCTCGGACATGCGTATCGGCCAGTTTTTGCGCGAAACCGGACCATCAATGCCTAGCTCGATTGGGAATTGTTGATTGTGACGGTATCGAGCGAAAAATGGCGATATGCCAAGCGGAGGCCGTTCTGACTAAGCATCCGTCCACTGCGTCGATTGATTCCGATACTTGCCGAACTAGCCATTTCTCCGCGCCACGCGGCGGCTGAGCTTCTTCCCGGAGGTGCCGGAGCATGAGACGATTGCAGAGCTTTTTCTGCCGCTGAAATAGCGCGTAGGATGGGTAGAGCGCAGCGAAACCCATCGCGATCGCAAAAACGGGATTGATGGGTATCGCTTCGCTCCACCCATCCTACGTGCTGGCAACGATGCACAGGATGCCGTCGAGTCCCGCTCGACCTGGCGGCCATAGCAACGATAATGATACCTTTCTGCGGCCTCATTTCTTAATCTTTCTCGCATAGCCTTCCGGGGAAAACAGGTGGGAATGCCACATGTTCGGCAGGCGTAAGGCACCGATCGATTCTTCAACGTTGCAGCCGCGGGTCGATTCTGACGGCAAGCGTCGGGTGTTCGGCGAAGACGTGTTCGCGGGACGGCATGGCGACATGCTGCGGGCGCTGGGATTCGGGCTGAACGACGCCGCGAATATCATCCCCGACGACGCCGAGTTCGCGCGTAGGGTGAAGCAATCCCTGGCGACGCAGGATGCGCGCCGCACGCGGATCGAAAAGGATCTGCTGCGAGACCATGGCCACAACGCGATCCGCCCGTTCTTCGTGCTTTCCGAGCCGGTCTTTAACGGCGAACTCGGCCCATGGCTGATCAGGGTGATGAACCTGTTGCCTTATGACGATTGGAACGTCGTCTACCTCCCGATGGACCGGGACACGCAACTGGCCATGGGCGGTCTTCCCTTGCATCCGCGCCAGTCGATTGGTCCCATCGACAAACTGATGTGCGAGCTGATCGGTGGCTTCCGCAGCCAGCTCAAGGACGCCCAGCACAAGGTGGACTCGCATGTCCGCGAGGTCGGTCTTTCAGCCGCCCACGATGTGCTGGAAAAGTTCAGGGCCTATGCCGATCACATGCCGCGCCAGATTCTCGATCAAATCGACGTCGTCCGACCGAAGATCATCGCGCTCATTGCCAATGTTCAGAGCCGGGCGTAGGGTGGATTAGTTGGTTGGCCGGCGGGCGTGATCCACCCTCTCCACGTATGGCGAAGAGAGCCGGTTGCGCTCCGCTAACCCGCCATACGAAGCTTTACGAACCCCGCGCCATCTTCTCGAACTTCTTCACCAGCCGCTCCCGCTTCAGCCGCGACAGTCGCTGGATCCAGAACACCCCGTCGAGCTGATCGATCTCGTGCTGGTGGCAGATGGCGCGCAGGCCGTCCGATTCCTCGGTCTGCATGTTGCCGTCGACATCGTGATAGCTGATCCGCACGCGGGCGTGGCGCTGGACCTCGTCGTTGACGCCGGGCATCGAGACGCTGCCTTCGCGGTGCAGGAGCATCTCTGCTGAGGCCCAGTCGATCTGCGGATTGACGTAGGTCCGCGCGCCATCCTTTGCGTCGAGCTCGAGCACCACGACGCGCAGGGGGATGCCGATATGCGGCGCCGTGATGCCGACGCCGGGCGCCGCGCGCATCGTCTCGAGCAGATCCTGCGCAAGCTCTCGCAACGCGTCGTCGAACACGGTCACGGGCCGTGCCGGGATCGCGAGCCGGCGGTCGGGATAGCGAACGATCGGGTGGATGGTCATGATCTCTGGGGCTCGACGGTGACGATTCCAAAGCGGCGCAGCGCGGCTGGCGTTGCTGCCATAAGCAGATCGCTACGCAGTCAGCCGACCTCTATGTTCATCTCCGCGATCAGCCGCTCGCGACCCGCCAGGGAGTTCAGTGCCTTGTCACCCAATTCCCGCGCGACGAGGTTGAGCAGCGCTTCACAGAAGACGACATAGGCGCCCATGCTGTTCGAATAGAAGCTGCTCGCGTGGGGGATGAAAAAGGCATGCTCGGCAGGAGGAACGAGTGGAGACGACCGGGAATCCGTAATCGCGATCACCCTCTGGCCGTTCGAAGCCGCAACGCGGCCCACCTCCGCGACGCTGCGCGTATAGGGCGCGCAGCTGGCGACGATGACGACGTCGCCCGGGTCGAGCTGCGACAATGCCTCGGCGACGCCGAGGCGCGGCGCGTCGAGCAGCGCGACGTCCGAGCGCACCATTCCCAGGCAATAGGTGAGAAAGCTCGCCAGCGAATGGAATTGGCGAACGCCATGGACACGAATACGGCGGGCATTTGCCAGCAGCTTCGTGGCCCCTTGCAGAGCGGCTCCGTCCAGCTGTCCGAGGAATCCGTCGACATTCGCTGCCGTTTCCCGCGCCAGCTGCGCGAACGCCTGGACTTCGGCATTGCCGGCGGACGGCGCGGCCATCAGCCGGCCGGCCTGGCGGCTGTAGAAATACTGCTGCTCGTTCGCGATGGCCTTGCGGAAGACCGCCTGGAAATCGCTGAAGCCTTCGAAGCCGAGACGTTTCGCCAGTCGGGTCAGCGTCGACGGATTGATGCCGAACTGATCGGCAAGCTCCGAGATCGAGCGAACCGCCGACTGTTCCGGTGCTTCCACCAGCTTAGCGAAGACGTCGTGCGCTTTGGAGCCGAGCGAAAAGCCTGCCTCGTCGCGGCCAACCGAGAGCGCGAGTGCCCTGAGATCCTCGATGGTGCGCGGCGGCACCGCGATGGCTTCCTCTGGCATCACCCTAGATCCTGTTCACGCCGCGAAGGGCACCAGCCCATCCCGCATATCGAAGCGAGCCGCTTCGTGCGCTCCATCGTAGACAGACCACTCGACCTTGTCAGCCCCGACCCGGAAGACGGCGCTTGCGAGCGTGTTCTCGACGTCGCTATCGGCCGGGTCTGTGCGGTAGATCGGCAATTCCGCGTCGGCCGCGTCCCACAAGATGTCGAGCGCGCGGGCTTGCGGTTCCGACTGGAGCGTTTGGCCGAGCAGCATCTCGCCGCGCCGTTGTCGCACGCCGGACGAACCGGTGACGATCTGCGACATGCGCCCGGTGTCGGCATGGGTCAGATGATTCGAATGGACACGCGGCGTCCGGACCCGATCGACCGACAGGGCCCGGGCGGTGAACTCGACGCTGAGAAGCCGCTCGTCACCGGCTTGCGCCAACGTCAGGTGAAATGCGCCGGCGCGCGGCGCGGATTTGAGCACGGTGAGTGCCGCGTCGAGGTCCGGCGCGTCGAGTATCGCGCGGGCGAGCACCATGCGCGGCGTGCCCGCGCCGCCGGCCAGCGGCCTGATATTGTTGACGGTCTGGACCACTCCCTTCGACGTGGCCGCAAATGTGTGTCCCGGCAGCGAGCCCGGGTACACAAAGGCGGTGAACGGTGTGCCTCCTTCGGATGCAAGATGGGCGAGGGCGCAGTGGCCGGCAAAGTCGGGGTCGCCATCTTCGTTGTGACCGATCACATGCGGAGAGCCGGGCAATTGCACGGTCGTGCAGCCATCCGGCGCCATCGCCCAGATATCGCCGCGGCAGTTCCACAGGAAGACGTCGTCGAAGGGCAGCGCCAGCCCGACGGCGAGGCCCTGCAGCTCAGCCCAGTACCTTGGAAACCGGTCCCGGACGATGGCCGCCATCTCGGCGAGCAAGGGATCGCCGCGGCGCGTGGTCAGCTCGCGCCACGCAGCAGAGTTACGGAAATGGTCCTGCAGGGCCGCTCGACCGAAGTGCCCAAGGGTTGCTCCGACATCGAATGGTGAACCTGCGACATCGATGAAGGAAAGCCGGCGGCCGGCGTCATACGACATGTTGCAGAAACTCTTTCAGCCGAGGGTTTTGCGGATTGGCCAGCAGCTCCCGTGGCTCGCCGTCGACTGCGATCTTGCCACCTTCCATGAAGATCAGCCTGGTGCCGACCTTGCGGGCGAAGGCCATCTCGTGGGTGACCACGATCATGGTCATGCCTTCCTCGGCCAGCGACTGCATGACGCGCAGCACTTCATGCCGCAGTTCCGGATCGAGTGCGGATGTCGGCTCGTCGAACAGCATCAGCTTCGGCTTGACGGCAAGCGCGCGGGCGATCGCGACGCGCTGCTGCTGGCCGCCGGAAAGCTCGCTCGGATAGTGGTGAGCGCGGTCGGCGAGGCCGACCTTGGCGAGCATTTCCAGCGCCCGCTTTCGCGCATCCTGCCGCGACTCGCCGCGCACGCGGCGCGGGCCGAAGGCGACGTTCTCGAGCGCCGTCATTTGCGGAAACAGGTTGAATTGCTGGAAGACCATGCCGGCTTCCTGGCGGATCATGCGGACCATGCGGCCGCCGGCCTTGACGCTGATGCCGTCGACGACGAGATCACCGCCATTGATCTCCTCCAGCGCGTTGATGCAGCGGAGCAGCGTCGACTTGCCGGATCCGGAGGGACCGATCAGCACGACCTTCTCGCCGGCCTCTATCGACAGGTCGACCTCGTTGAGGATCGTGACCTGGCCGAACCGCTTGGTGACCTTCTTGAACTCCACGATGCTCACAGGATGCGCATCCTCTTTTCGGTCATCCTGAGGATAAGCGTGAGCGCGCCGGTCATGATCAGGTAGAACATCGCCACGGCGGACCAGATTTCGACGGCGCGAAAATTGGCCGCCATGATTTCCTGGCCTTGCCGCGTGAGTTCGCCGACACCAATGACGATGAAGAGCGACGTATCCTTCAGGCTGACGATGAACTGGTTGCCGAGCGCCGGAATCATGCGGCGGAAGGCGAGCGGGCCGATGATGTAGAGAAGCACCTTCCAGAGCGGCAGGCCGAGCGCCAGACCCGCTTCCCGCAATCCTTTATGGACGGAGAGAAACGAGCCGCGCACGATCTCGGCGATATAGGCTCCGGCGTTGACGATGATGGCCATGATTGCCGCCGCGAGCGGGTAAATGCGGACATTCGCGAGGATCGGCAACGCGAAATAGATGAACATCACCTGCACGATGATCGGCGTGCCGCGTATGAGCTCGACATAGGCGAAGGCTATGGCGTTGAGGACGGCATTGCCGTAGGCGCGCGCCAGGCCGGCCGCGAAGCCGATCACTAGGCCGCCGGCGAGCCCGGCCAGCGCGATCAGCACGGTGAGGCGGGCACCCTTCAGGAGCTCAGGCAGGGCCTGCCAGATAACCGACCACTCGAAATCCATGAGAGCATTCCTCTAGGGAAGGCGCGCCGGCTAAAGCATGATCCGGAAAAGTGCGAAGCGGTTTTCCGAAAAGATCATGCTCAAACAAACAACCTAAAGCGCGATGGCGATTTATCCTGATCTCATCGCGCTTTAGGCCGGCGCGCGCCACGGAACGTGGATCAGCTCTTCGGCGGCTCGGCGCCGAACCACTTCTTGTAGATGGCGGTGTACGTGCCGTCGCCCTTCAGCTTGACCAGCGAGGCGTTGACCTTGGCGATGAGCTCGCTGCCCTTCGGGAAGGCCATGCCATATTGCTGGGCCATCATCTGCGGACCGACGGTCTTCACTTTCCCCTGACCGTTGGTCTTGATGTAGTAGAGGACGTTGGGGGTGTCGTGCATCGCGGCGTCCGCGCGTCCGGTCGCGACTTCGAGATAAGCGTTGTCGCTGTTGGGGAAGAGGCGGAGCTCCGTCCCCTTGAAGTGCTCCTTGGCGTAGTCGGTCGCCGACGTGCCGGTCTTCACGGCGAGCGTCTTGCCGGGAAGGTCTTCCGGACCCTTGATCGTGCTGTTGACCGGCACCATCAGCAGGAATCCGCTGTCGTAATAGCCGTCCGAAAAATCGATGACCTTCTTGCGCTCATCCTTGATGGTGATGCCGGCCAGCCCGACGTCGACCTGCTTGGTCTGGAGCGCCGGGATGATGCCGTTGAAGTCCATCGGCTGCAGTGTGTAGGTCACGCCGATATCCTTGGCGATGGCGGCCCAAAGGTCGATGTCGAAGCCGACATACTTGTCGCCCTCCTTGAACTCGAACGGAACGAAGGCCGTGTCTGTTGCGACGATCAGGTCGCCGGCACGAGCAGGCTGGCCGAGGGCCAGGGTTGCCGCGACGGCCGCGGCGGCGGTCAGGCTGGCGAGCGCAAACTTCATTTGGGGGTCCCCTTTTGTTGGGATTGCCACGGAAGCCCCACATCGTCGCACAAAATAGGAAAATTTAAAGTGCATCTTTTTGTGCAATGCATTGGAGATTTGCACAATCTAGTGGCGGGTGATCCCCGGGGAAGGGCTGAATAACTTGGATGGAACCCGGTCGGCGTCCGGGACGGTTGCGTGCGAGTGATCGAGACACGCGGGGCATCGAGGGCACTTGGCGCGGCCTACTGCGCCCTGATCCGCTGACGGTGCGCGGCCTGTTTGGCGCGATTGCCGCAGATGGCCATGCTGCACCAGCGTCGCCGATGACCGCGCGTGTGGTCGGCGAAGAGCAGCGTGCAGGCCGGTCCTTCGCAGGCCTTCACGTTTGAAAAATCTTCCACGCAGACAAATTGTGCCAGTGCGTCTCCGATGGGAGCGAGAAGGGCTTCGGGCGTGCGCCATCGGCGGATCGACTGCCGCTGGAGAGGCGACGGTGCGCCCTTCGGCGCAGCCACGATGCGGTCGAAGCAATCATCCCGCTGCAGCAGGCGATTGAGCGGCTCGAGTTCGGCGAGAGTCTTTGCCGTCAGGGGACGGCCCTTGTGCTTGCGCACAAAGCCTCGGAACCACTCGCGCAGGTTCCTTGCCTGATCTGCGACCTTGTCCAGCTCGCCGGGCAGCGCCTGGGAGCGAATGCTCCCAAGTGCGTCTGCAGGCACGAGCTGCGCCTGCTCGAGCCAGTTCAGTAGGCCCTCGCCATCATCGAGCCAGTCGAGGGGCGTATCGACTGGCGTGGCGATTGAATTCAGGAAATCCAGTCCGGGCGCATCGCCGACGAAGATCGCGGGAGGATGTTGGTTCATCGAAGGCTCCTGTTCCGGGCGCTGGCCCAATTCCATCACCCAACCGTGAACGTTGTTCCA
Organism: Bradyrhizobium sp. UFLA05-109; assembly: GCF_054185165.1. Classification (NCBI taxonomy): domain Bacteria; kingdom Pseudomonadati; phylum Pseudomonadota; class Alphaproteobacteria; order Hyphomicrobiales; family Nitrobacteraceae; genus Bradyrhizobium; species Bradyrhizobium sp. UFLA05-109. The sequence continues at coordinate 102,844 of NZ_JBBIAR010000010.1, forward strand.
TAGATAACCGCCCTAATGCAGATTGACAAGTTACGTTCGTCGATAGTAACCAGTTTAAAGCTAATAAATGGGTTACTGACCCGAACCCCCGGAGGAGAGCGGCGATGTTGGCGAACGAAGTGACGGTTGTGCTGGTCCATGGCGCCTGGGCTGACGGATCGAGTTGGGCCAAGGTCATCCAGCTATTGGCGGCCGAGGGCACCAGGGCCGTCGCGGCGCCGCTGCCGCTCACATCGTTCCGCGATGATGTGGCGGCGCTTGATCGGATCCTCGAGCGTGTAACGGGGCCGGTGGTTCTCGCAGGCCATGCCTATGCGGGGGCCGTGATCGGGGCGACGCGGAATGAGAGGGTGAGGGCGCTGGTCTATGTCGCAGCGCTTGCGCCGGACGAGGGCGAAACGGTCGCCGAAATGTTCTATCGCGCGGAACCGCACCCGCAGGCACCTAAGCTAGCGCCGGACCATCACGGCCTGATCTATTTGCCCGATGAAGCCTTTGCCGCCGCTTTCGCCCAGCGGGCGTCAGCCGAGGAGTTGACGCTCCTGACCGCGGTTCAGCGACCGATCTCGCCAGCCTGCATCACCGTCGCGGTCGATCGGCCGCTGTGGAAGGATCGCCCCTCGTGGTTCCTGGTTGCGGAGCAGGACCGGATGATCGCTGCGGAGACCCAGCGTTTCATGGCGGCGCGCATGAAGGCGCGCGTGCGAGCGCATCAGGTCGATCACACTCCCATCGTCACCGCGCCCGGGCTCGCGGTGGACATCATTCGCGAAGCCGTGCGCGATGCGGCCGCACTTGCGCGCTGAGATCAGAAACGTCGCCCCGCCAGGCACGAAGAATGGTTAGCGCCAGGCGGCGAGCGAACGTAACCTTTAATGTGGTAAAATACAGGTTACCAAACAGGAGCACCGCAATGTCTACCATCACCTATCGCACTGCCGACGTCGACGGCTGGAAGATCTTCTATCGTGAAGCCGGGCGTGCGGATGCGCCGACGCTGCTGCTGCTGCACGGCTTCCCGAGCGCGGGCCACATGTTCCGCGATCTCATCCCGCTGCTCGCCGATCGCTTTCACATCGTGGCCCCCGATCTGCCCGGCTTCGGGCAGTCGGACACGTCGGCGCGCGGCATGTTCGCCACCACCTTCGATCATATTGCCGAGGTCATCGATCGCTTCACCGAGGTGATCGGCCTAAAGCGCTTTGCGATCTATGTCTTCGACTACGGTGCGCCCACGGGCTTTCGGATCGCTGCAAAACACCCCGAGCGCATCACGGCGATCATCTCGCAGAACGGCAACGCCTATGAGGAAGGCTTGAGCGACGGCTGGAATCCGATCCGCGCCTATTGGCAGGATGCGTCGGAGCAAAACCGGCAGGCGTTGCGCGCCTTCCTCAAGCCGGAGACGACGATCTGGCAATACACGCATGGCGTTCCCGACGTGACCAGGATTTCGCCGGACGGCTATTCGCTCGACAACTACTATCTCTCGCGGCCCGGCGCCGACGAGGTGCAGCTCGATCTGTTCGGCGACTACAAGAGCAACGTTGCGCTGTACCCGGCCTTCCAGAATTATTTTCGCACCCATAAGCCGCCGTTCCTGGCGGTGTGGGGCAAGAACGATCCGTTCTTCCTGCCGGCAGGGGCGGAGGCATTCAAGCGCGACATACCGAATGCAACGGTGCGTTTCCTCGACACCGGCCATTTCGCGCTGGAGACCCACGCCGCCGAGATCGCAGCCGCCATCCGCGACTTCCTTGCCCGCTGACTTCGCAACCGCGCCTGCCTCGCAAGTGCCAAGCGTCATGGAGGCCGATGAGGCGCGCGGAAAAATGGTCGTGGTCCGCGACTCACACTGAAATGTTCGATGGAGGATACAGATGTCGAAATCAGTCGCTCTCATCACCGGCGCCAGTCAGGGCATTGGCAAGGCTACGGCAATCCGGCTCGCGCGTGACTTCTCCGCGCTAACCCTGGTGGCGCGCAGCCGTACCAGTCTGCAGCAGACCGCCGAAGCGGTGAGGGCGGTCGGCGCGGAGGCGCTGGTCGTCGATGCCGATCTGAGCCAGCCGTCGGCGGCGCAGATGGTGGTGGACAAGACACTCGAGGCGTTTGGCCGCCTCGACGTGCTGCTCAACATCGCCGGCGCCGTGCCGCAGATCGACCTGTTCGAGATGACGGACGAGCAATGGGAGGCTGGCCTCGCCTTGAAGCTGCACGGTGCGCGACGGCTGACGATTGCGGCGTGGCCGGCGCTCAAGGAGGCAAAGGGCTCGGTGGTGCTGATGTCGGGCAACTCGGCCCTGTTTCCGAAGGCGCCTTATGCGGCGGTCGGCACCATCAATGCCGCCATCGTTGCGCTGGCAAAGGCGTTTTCGGATCGCGGCATCGCCGATGGCGTGCAAGTCAACAGCGTCCTGCCCGGACCGGTCATGACGGGCCGCCGCCGCTCCTATCTCCAGCACTGGGCCCCGCTGCACGACATGACCGTGGAGGAGGCAACCGCCAACTTCCCGAAGGAAGCCGGCATCGCCCGCTATGGCGAGCCGGAGGAAATTGCCGAGTTGATGGCGTTCCTGGTTTCGCCGGGCGCGCGCTGGATGACCGGCTCGACGCTTCGCATGGACGGCGGTGAGGTGAAGTCGATCTGACGCAAAGGCTACTCGTCGAACAAAATACTTGTCAGTGGTGCTGACCCCTGACAGAGCGCGATGAGATCGAGTTGGCTGGATGATGCCATCGTGCCGGTGATTTGCCCGACGTGTCAAATCGCTTCCCGACATCGTCAGGCGACGCACCGGCAGCCGGGCTACTTTGCATGGGGTTGTTTTCGAGCTTTTTGGAACCTCGTCCCGAGACCCGCGATCACATCTGAGGGTGCGCGGCAAAATGCGACATCAAACGGTCTGGTGCGTGCTGCAAGATGCACCGCATTGAGGCCCGGATCCTCAATTGCACCAAATCGTCACGATGGAGGGACCTCCATGAAGATCGTCGTCATCGGCGGCACCGGCCTGATCGGCTCGAAAGTGGTCGCCATTCTGCGCCAGGGTGGCCACGACGTCGTCGCCGCCTCGCTCAAGAGCGGCGTCAACGTCATCACCGGCGAAGGGGTCAAGGACGCCATGACCGGTGCACGGGTCGTGGTCGATCTCGCCAATTCGCCCTCGTTCGAGGACAAGGCCGTGCTGGAGTTCTTTGAGGTTGCCGGCCGCAATGTGCTCGCGGCGGAGGCCGCAGCCGACGTCCGGCACCATGTCGCTCTGTCCATCGTCGGAACCGACCGGACACAAGAGAACGGCTATTTCCGCGCGAAGGTCGCCCAGGAAAAGCTGATCGTGGCCTCCGGCATCCCCTACACCATCGTTCGCGCGACCCAGTTCATGGAATTTCTCGGCGCCATCGCCGCATCGAGTGCGCAAGGAAATACGCTCAGGGTTTCACCCGGCCTGTTTCAGCCGATTGCGGCCGACGATGTCGCGAGGTCCGTTGCCGGCGTGGCGCTCGAACCGCCGCGAAACGGCATAGTCGAGATCGCCGGCCCGGATCGCGCACCGTTCGACGAAATCGTTGCCCGCTATCTGAAGGCGACCGATGACCCGCGTGCGGTCGTGCGCGATCCAGAGGCACGATATTTTGGCGGCAAGGTCGAGCAGCATTCGCTGGTGCCGCTGGGCGAAGCGCGCCTCGGCCGCATTGGTCTCGACGAATGGCTCCGGCAGGCGCGCACGAAGGCCTGAGCGTTGCCCTCAAGGGCCTCTTGCACGCTTGGGCGTGCGTGAAGTCTCGGCGTTCTTCGCGCCTCGCGGCGCATCGGCGCTGCGGAATTTGACGTGCTCGATGAACGCGCGCAATTTTGGCAGGACCTGACGTTTCCCCGGATAGTACAGAAAGACTCCAGGTCCCGTGACGGCAAAGGGCGCGAGCAGCGCTTGCAACCGGCCGTCGGCAATTGGGGCTCGGGCGAGGGGGGCGGGCACCTGCGCAAGGCCGACACCCTGGATTGCCGCACCCAGCAGCGAGACATAGTCGTGCGCGATGAGTGGCCCCGAGACGATTGCCTCGATTGATTTGTTGCCGTCCACGAAAGGCCAGGGCGCGATCGATCCGTTCGCGCGGCGCAGGCGGAGGCAAGCGTGCTCGCGAAGATCGTCGATGCGCTGCGGCCGCTTGCGCCCGCTAAGATAGTCGGGGCTGCCGACGACCATGAACGGGAACGGCTGCGTCAGCCTCACGGCGATCATATCCGGCGCGATGAGCTGGCCGAGACGGATACCGGCATCGAAGCCGCCTGCGGCAAGATCGACCATCTCCTCGCTTGCCGCGATCTCCACCTCGATCTCGGGATAGGCCTGGCAGAAGGCCGCGATCACCGGATCGAGGATCAGCGGCACGACCGAGCGGGGAACGGCGAGGCGCAGCAACCCGGCCGGTCGCTGCCCGAGGTCGCGCGCAGCCTCGCTGGCGGCGACGAGCTCCTCGAAGGCAGGTTTGGCGCGTGACAGGAATCGTTCGCCGGCTTCGGTCAGTCCGACGCTGCGCGTCGTGCGCGCGAACAGCGCGGCACCAATGCGCGCCTCGAGTGTGCGCACGGCCTGGCTGACCGCCGACGGGGTCACCCCGAGTTCGGCGGCCGCACGATGAAAATTGCGGTGTTGGGCAACGACGAGGAACGCCTCCACGCCGTCGAGCGCGCTCTGCCTGACTGTGAAGTTCTGCTTCATAGCCTGTCGAGATTATCGCGGATAGTCGCTGGCTGGAAGCGGTCCTACGTATGCGGCGAGACTTGAAGCCTTTATGGAGTCCTGCAAATGACCGATGTCCTTGATGGCGTGCGCGACCACTATGCGGCGAACGGCCTGACCGAGCGGCTGAAGACGGCGCTCACCGTCCTTGGGCCGGAGGATCAGCGGCTCGCGCCGCAGCAACTGGGAGCCCTCGACCAATTCCACACCCGCGGCCTCGCGGCCACCGCCGAGCTCGCCAGGCTCGCTGGAATTACGGCCGAGATGTCGGTTCTCGATGTCGGCGCGGGTGTCGGCGGGCCGGCGCGCTTTCTCGCGTCGACTTATGGCTGCCGGGTGACCGGCGTCGATCTCAGCCAGCCGTTCGTTGATGCAGCGCGCTATCTGACCGGACGCACCGAACAAAGCGAGCGCGTGTCGTTCGAGACGGCCAGCGCGTTCGCGGTGCCGTTCGACAACGGCCGCTTCGACGTGGCGTGGCTCCAGCATGTCGCCATGAACATTCCGGACCGGGCGCAGCTCTATCGTGAGATCCGGCGCGTGCTGAAGGCGGGCGGCAGGTTTGCGACTTACGACGTCGTCTTGGCCGCCGGCGAGCCGCTCTATCCGGTGCCGTGGGCGCGAACGCCGGCGACGAGCTTTCTGCTGTCGGCCGCAGCTACGCGCGAGGCGGTCGAGGCAGCCGGCTTTCGCACGCTGGTCTTTCAGGACGACAGCGAGGCCGCCAAGGCCTGGGTCACCCAGCTTCGCGCGTCCGGACCGCCGCCGTCGCCTAATCTCGGCGTGGTGATGGGGCCGGACTTTGCCCAGCTCTCCGCCAATCTCGGACGAAATCTCCTGGAAGGCCGGCTCGGCATTCTGACCGCGGTGTTCGAAGCCATACCCACAGCCGTCTGAGGAGACACCAGATGTCGACCGCAACCATCTTCCAGATTCATCTCGTTCTCGGCTACGTCCCGTGGCTGCTCTGCTTCTTTGCGTATGGCTGGCCCTGGCTCAAATCGATGGAGCCGGTCGAGGCGCAGCGCGTCATCGCCACTCTGCACAGCTTCCGCTTCTTCGGGCTGGTCTTCCTGATCCCCGGCGTGGTCGGGCCGAATCTGCCCGCCGGATTCGCCAGCTTCGCCGCCTATTTCGACTTCGCGACCGGACTTCTGGCGATGCTGGCGCTTCTGACAGTGCGGGTGCCCAAACTCTTCTGGCTGTTCGTCGTTGCCTTTAATCTCGTGGGGGCGGTCGACATCCTCGTCGACTACTATCATGGCAACCAGCTCGGCCTTGCGCCGCTAGCGGGGGAGCTGGGTGCCGTCTACGCGATCCCGATCATCTATGTGCCGCTGCTCATGATCACGCACGTGGCCGCGTTCTATCTGCTGGCGTATCGTCGGGGCCGGCTAGTGTCCGCCGTGGCGGCCGGATAGACGAAATCGAAGGCATTCTTCATCGCCGCGCGCTTCAGTGCGACACGAAGGGCGCGGCTAGAACCGCAAGCATGCCAAAAGCGGCAATGTTCCAGAACAGCGAGCGGATCAGCGGTATCCCGCAGATGTAGAGCGCAGTGTAAGCGATACGCCCGCCGAGATAGGCAAGCGATCCCCAATGGGTGAGCTCGTTGTGAACGCCAGTCGCCTGAGCGGTCAGAACTGCCGCTGCAAAGAAAGGAAATGTCTCCATGTAGTTGCGGAAATTGCGGTCGATCCGCCCGGGGATGGGTTTGAGCGGCGGCATCTCAAGGTCGCGCGGGCTTGCGGCCCATGCGAGCCCATACTGCGCGTTTGCGGCTTGCGCGGCAGCAACAAGCTGGAGGAAACCCCAAACACTCGCCGCCGTCAGCACCATTAGCTCGAAGCTCATTCCCATCCTTTTGTTCTCCTCCAAGATGGCGGCCGGATTTCAGCAGCGTGTCGAATAAAGCGTCGCTGGGCGAAGCGCGCCTCGGGCGCATCGGTTTCGACGAATGGCTCCGACAGGCGCGGACGATAGGCCTGAGTGTTGCCCTTAAGTGCCCTCTTGCACGCTTGGACATGCGGTCGCTGCGCCGCGCGGCGCTCTGGGAGATGCTGTATTTGTACTGTCACGTCTGCAGGTGCTCAGCGCAACGCGGCGCGGATTTCCTCGATCGTCCGGCCGGGCGCCTGAAGGTGAGGGTAGTGACCGATGCCGGGAAGAAGCGTGAGCTCGGCATGGATGCGCTCGGCGAGTTCGATGCCCATTTCCTTCTTGATATAGAGGTCGTCTGCGCCCCACACGACCTTCACTGGCGTTTTGAGCCGCGCCAGATTGGCCTCGAAGAACTCCTGATCGCGGGTGAAGAAGGAATAATAGTGGTAGAAGGCGTCCACACATGTCATCCCGCCGTGGCTCCATGCGCGTGCCATGTCATCTCTGAAATTCTGTGAAATCTCGACATGCGCGTCCTTCGGCAGGCCGCGCCGGAAGGTGTTTTCGAGGATTTCGTCGCGACCCGCGTTCATCGCGGCGCGGACGTGGTCCGAGGCGGGCTTCGACTTCAGCCCCTGCAAGTTCTCCCACATCAGGGCGGGCCGGTTGAAGGGCGCGAAGTCGCCCACGATGAGTGACCCGGCAACGTCGGGCTCATCGAGCGCCAGGAGCAGCACCGGCAGGGCACTGATGTCGGTCGCGTAGATCGTGAGATTCGAGCGATCGATACCTGCCGTTTCGAGATAGTCCTTCAGCACCCGCGCATAATCTCTGGGAGCGTAGGAGAAGCGGTCGACAGTCGGTCGCGACGAAAGTCCGAAGCCGGGCCAGTCGAAGCTGTGGACGTCATGGTTGTCGGCGAGGGCTTGCGAGATGTCCTTCCACGCAAGAACCGTTTCAGGAAATCCATGCAGCAGAAGCACGGTCCCGTTGGGATTCGGGCTGCGGACGACCATGCGCCGCAGCGTGATGTCGGGATCGATCACGACAGATCCGATCTCGACCTTGGGCTCCTGCACCTGGGCTTGCTTCGACATGTCGCCATTCCCCGCTCTGGCCGGCTGGTAGCGATCGACGTATGATCTCCAACAATACTATAGGAGCCCGACTCGGCGAAACCCGATCGTCCGAGGGTGCCCAAGGCGAGGTTGCTCTACCTGTTCCATCTCAAGTTCGTCTTGCCGCTCATCGAGCGCGTCATCACGAGATGCGACGTGCTCGCCGTCGTGCGACGTTCAGCACGGATGCCAGGAGCACGAGCGCTTCGGACGTGGCAATGGCCTCAAAGACCACAAAATCGCGGTCGTGGTAGTCGACGGCTGATCCGTCCCGGAGCTGGCCGGAGATCAGCGTGACCCAGAGCGGGCCCGAGACGAGCGCCGAGGAGAGGGCGAGGATCAGTGTGATCCGACTGGCGGTGAGGCTCCGCGGCGCATTGCTGGCGAAAAGACTGTAGATCAGGAACGGAATGGCGCCGATCACGAGCAGGAAGCCAAGCGGCGGCCCCAGTACCGCCCAGAGAAAATACCAATCTGCGCCCACTCTTACCGGCTCCTTGGGAAAGCGTGGGCAAGGAAGCACGATTGGAACGCGCACGCCAACAGCGCCCACGCGGCTTATCCCGCCAATCCTGATATTTTTCCGACAAGCGGGCGAGGCCTGTCGACTTCCGCTGTTCCCATTCGTCTTCCACCCAGAGAAACCCTTTCGGGAGACCTGGGATGAACAATTCTCACTATCGCTGGGTGATCGTCGCCGCCGGCGGCCTGCTTGGCTGTGTGGCGATCGGCGGCATGTTTTCGTTGCCGGTATTCCTGCAGCCGATCGCAAAGGACACCGGGTGGTCCGTGACGGGCATCTCCAGCGCGATGACGATCGGCTTTCTCGCGATGGCCTTCACCAGCATGGCATGGGGCACGCTGACTGACCGGTTCGGCCCGCTGCCGGTGGTGCTGACGGGATCGGTGGTGCTGACCTTGAGCCTGTTTCTCGCGAGCCACGCGACCTCACTGATCGCGTTCCAATTCATCTTTGGCCTCCTGGTCGGCGCATCCTGCGCGGCGATTTTCGCGCCGATGATGGCGACAGTGACCGGCTGGTTCGACACCCACCGCAGCCTTGCGGTCTCGCTGGTGTCGGCCGGCATGGGCATGGCGCCGATGACGATGGCACCGTTCGCTGCCTGGCTCGTCTCCAGTCATGATTGGCGCATCTCGATGCAGCTCGTTGCGCTCGTGGTCGGCGCCATCATGATCCCGGTCTCGCTGCTGGTGCGCCGCCCGCCGGCGCTGGCGAACCCGCAGGCTGCAACGTCCGAAGCGGGCGCGCCGCAGGCCGAGATGTCGCTGTCGGAGGCGCTGCGCTCGCCGCAATTCCTGATCCTGGTTGCGACCAACTTCTTCTGCTGCGCGACGCACTCCGGCCCGATCATCCACACCGTCAGCTATGCCGTGAGTTGCGGCATTCCGCTGATCTCGGCGGTGACGATCTACAGCGTCGAAGGGTTTGCGGGCATGGGCGGCCGGATCGCCTTCGGTCTCATGGGCGATCGCTTCGGCGCCAAGCGGGTGCTGGTCTCGGGCCTGCTTGCGCAAGCCTTCGGCGCGCTCGCTTACGTCTTCGCGCACCAGCTCACGACATTCTACGCGGTCGCCGCAGTGTTCGGTTTCATCTATGCCGGCACCATGCCGCTCTACGCCTCGCTTGCCCGCGACAACTTTCCGCTGCGCATGATGGGCACGGTGATCGGCGGCACGGCGATGGCCGGCAGCCTCGGCATGGCGACCGGCCCGCTCGCCGGCGGCCTGATCTACGACGCGTTCTCGAGCTACGCCTGGCTCTATATCGGCTCCTGGGCAATGGGCCTCGGCGCGTTCTTGATGGCGATGACGTTCCGGCCATTTGCCAAGAGGGAGGCTGAGCCCGCGCCGGTAGCCGCATGATTGGGCCGGCCGAGGCGCAGCCCTAAAGCTGCGCCTCGATCGCGGCCTTGTCGATCACCGACCAGACCTGCCAAATCTTGTTGCTCTGGAATTCGTAGAAGACGTTCTCGCAGAAGGATACGCGCTTGCCGTTGACGTCGAGCCCAAGAAAAGTCCCCACCGGCGTGCAATCGAATCTCAGTTGGCAGGCGATGCGGGGCGGATCGCAGATCAGCAGTTCGATATTGAAATGCAGATCCGGAATCCCGCGAAAGTCCTGCTCCAGCATCGCGCGGTAGCCGGCGAGCCCGAGCGCCTTCGCATTGTGGGAGACGTCGTCGTGAACGAACTGTCCGAGCGCCGGCCAATCCTGCCGGTTCAGGCAGGCGATGTAGCTGCGGTAGACGTCGGCGAGGTCGACGCGGGTCATGGCGGTGCTCCTGCGGCTTCAACGATAACGCAGAAGGAGCTGGATTCGGCGGTCCGCTCAGAGGTGCTTTTCGAAGAACAAATCCGGGTAGGGGTCGTCGTTGAAGCGCGGGATCTCGCTCCAGCCGGTCCTGCGGTAGAGCTGGCCCGCTTCCGGCAGCGCGCTGTTGGTGTCGAGCCGCAGCACGGTGATGCCGAGCTCGCGCGCAGCGCTCTCGGCGGCTTCCATCAGGCGTCGGCCGAGCCCCAGACCGCGCGCGGACGGGGAGACCCACAGCCGCTTGATCTCCGCATAGCCGTGCTCCGTTCCCTTCAACCCGACGCAGCCGAGCGGCAAGCCGTCGGACATCGCGACGATGAACGTGCCGCGCGGTCGGACCATGTCCTTGGCATCGGGATCGCGCGACAGCTTGACGTCGAAGCCCTGTTTGAAGCGGCGTCCGAGCTCGGCATAGTACTCGCCGAGGCAATAGCGCGCCTCGTCGCCGCGCGGGTTCATTTCCATCAACTCGGTGCGGCCCTGCCCAAGTGCGGAACCGATCATATCCATCGCCGCCAGCAGCGCGTCGGCTTGCGAATGGCTGGAGAGCAGGGCCTCGGCTTGCGCGTTCGACAACGCCTCATATGCATTGTGCTCGCGCCGGCCCCCCCGCGTCAGTCGGGCGACGCGGCGCCGCGCGTCGTCCTCGTGCGGGCTCGTCTCGATCATCCCTTCCTCCTCGAGACTGCGGAGTAGGCGGCTCATCAGGCCGGAGTCGAGGCCGAGATAGTCGCGGATCTCCGCGACGTCCTCGCGCCCATGCCCGATCGCGTTGAGCACGCGCGCGGCGCCCAGGGGCCGGCCGCGGCCAAGGAAGGAGGTATCAAGCGCGCCGACAGCGGACGTGACGGCGCGGTTGAAGCGACGGATACGGGAGATGCGGTCTAGCATATATCTGACTTTAGTCAGATAATTTCCGGGCGTCAATCGGGCAAGCGCCCTCACTTCACCGGCGTCAGCAGCGGCTTGTCCTTTTCGACGATATAGGTCGCAAGCTCGTGGTCTCGCGGCCGACGTTCTTAGCCGCATGGACCGTCTGGACCGCCTCATGGCCGCCGACGCTGAGGTCGTGGCGTCGCAGGTCGGTCCGCGTGACGCCTTGCGGCTGCGCCGCCGCCGGCAGCGTAAGAAGATTTCCGGCGAGCAGGATGGCGCTCGCCAGCATGCGCGTGGTTCTCGAACGACGATGGCTCATGGTCAACTCATTGTGCTTTGTCCGAACCACCGCACCGCGCGGGCCGAGCCTGTGCTCGGCCGCATCGGAGAGGTGCAGGTTTCAGGTGAGGGTGGTGGTCACCTCGATGTTGCCGTGGACTGCCTTGGAGTAGGGGCAGATGCCGTGCGCGGCTTCGATCAGCTCCTGCGCGATCGCGCGGTCGATGCCGGGGACGCTGACGTTGAGGCGCGCGCGGAGGAAGAACGAACCGCCGGCATTGTTGAGGTCGATCTCGGTATCGACTGCGGGCTCGCCCGACAGCTTCACCTTGCGCTGCTGGGCTGCGAGCTGGAGCGCGCCGAGGTAGCAGGCCGACCAAGCTGCGGCGAAGAGATTTTCGGCGGCCGGGTGGGGCTGCGGCAACTTGATGTCGAGAAAGCCGTCAGTGGAGCGCGCAGCGCCTTCGGCGCCAGCGGTGACGTGGGTCTTGCCGGTGAAGAGAAGCTTTGCGGGGGTGGTCATGGCGAAGTCCTTTCGGTGAGATATGTATCGCGTCCGATCTAATCGAATGCGATCTAAATAAATCCGACCGGTCGCGAGGTCAAGCTCTTCCGATTTAATCGGATACGATTTATATTGGTTTGATCATCACGACTTCCGGAGGTTCCTGTGACCCGCTTGCCAAAACCCGCGCCAAATGGCCGAAAACTCTCGAACTTCCTGTGCTTTGCGGTCTATTCGGCCAATCTCGCCTTCGGCCGCGCCTACAAGCCCATCCTTGATGCAGTCGGGCTGACCTACACCCAGTACATCGCCATGGTGGCGCTATCGGAAGAAGACGAGCAGACCGTCAGTGTGCTCGGCGAAAAGCTGTTTCTGGAATCCAACACGCTGACGCCGATCCTGAAGAAGCTGGAGCAGATGGGCTACATTCGCCGCCATCGCGATCCCGCGGATGAGCGGCAGGTCAGGGTGAGCCTGACGCCCTCGGGCAGAAAGCTGCTCGACAAGGATCTCGGCGCGTCCCTGGTTACAGCCTCCGGACTCGGCGACGAATTCCCGGTCGTACAGAAGACCGTGAGCCGGCTGCGCGACAATCTGCTGCGCGCGACGCAGGGCGACGACTAAGCCGCAAACTCCTGCGCCAGTTTCGGTCAATTAGGCAGCGGCTGGCCTGCCTGCTCTTTCACGATGTAGTCGGCGTACCAGTCTGGCCAGTTGTCATCGTGCTTGCCGCCGGTCCGCTTCTCGTGCTCGCCATGAGCCGTGGCCGCGCGCCGCAGCGCGCTTGCGAGCTCGGTTGTCGAATTGAACGTCGTGTCGGCTTCGACCCGACCGGGCAGGCGCGTCGTGATCTCCTGGAGCAACCAGCCATTGCCGTCGGGGTCGCGGAACGAGGCGAAGGAGCGGTAGCTGCCGCGGGCAGGATCCGGGCCGCTGACGCGGCGCGAGCCTGAGATGTAGGGCTCGTCGGGGCCGCTATGCGTCTCGCCGCTGCCGTGAAAGACCTCGCCGACCTCGATGCCGCGGGCAACGAGCGCATCGCGGGCGGCCTCGATGTCGGCGACGATCAAGTACAGGCCCTGCGCGGAGCCGGGCTTGGCCGGCGTGACGTTCCTGCCGAAGATGACTGAGGCATTCGAGCCGGGCGGGGTGAACTGGATCACGCGCCAGTCGTCGCCGGAGGCGAAGTCGGCATCGAGCCGCCAGCCGAGTTTTGCGTAAAACGCCTTGGCGCGATCGACGTCCGATACCGGCACGACGACGATCTCGAGCTTGAAATCGACGCTGCGCAGTTTCGGGGTGCTGGCAGCCTTGCTGTTCTCCGCGGTGGCCATGGGCTCCTCCCGTGATGTCCGTAAAGCGGTCCACGCATCTTGCGCGCCAAATGTGACGGCTTCAGCGATCCGGCGGAGCGACCTGAGCGGCGCATTGTCGCTCACAAACCTGGATTTCCGCGGTTGTGGCCGATCACGAAGACGTGCCTTGCGCCTCTCATCTCAAAACATATCTTACGATATATCCAACATAGGAGACGTAAGATATGTTTCGAGATAAGAATCACGGTCGGCACGACAGGGACGACCGGGAATTCCGTTTCGCATTCGCCATGGGCCGGCATGGTGGGCGGCATCGCTTCGGCCGCGGCGGGCATGGCTTCTTCGGCCGCGGTGGTGGCGCCGACTTTCCAGGTGCGCGGCGACTTTCGTCGCAGGACCTCCAGCTCGTCATCCTCGCGTTGCTCGCCGACCAGCCGGCACACGGCTATGAGCTGATCAAGACGATTGAGGAGCGCTCGGATGGTTTTTACAGCCCGAGCCCCGGCGTGATCTATCCGGCGCTGACCTATCTCGAAGAGGTTGGGCACGCCAGCGTCGAGCAGGACGCCGGCCGCAAGCGCTACAGCATCACCGCGCAGGGCCAGGCTCATCTCGCCGAGCATCGCGCCACCGCAGATGCGATCCTTCAGGCGCTGTCGCGGATCGGACGTCGCATGGACGAGGTGCGCGAGGCCTTTGCCGGCGTCAGCGATCTCGATGGCGATGCCTCCGACGAGCTGCATCGCGCTCGCCATGGCCTCAAGCGCGCGTTGCGTGCCAAGCACGGCTGCGATGCCGATGAGGCAAGGCGCATCGCCAAAATCCTCGACCGTGCGGCGGCCGAGATTCTGCGGAGCTGAGGGAATACGATCATGTCGCAAGATCAACCGCACAGCCCGATCCAGGATGCGCGTGTCAACGCCGTGATCGACCGCATGCAGGCCGCTCGCCACCGTCCACCGGGCGGCGGACCGCGCGGCGGCTTCGGTAGCCGCGATCCGCATGCCTATGCCGAGCAGGGGTTTTCAATTCATCCCGAGCAGGGCGAGCTGATCTACCTGTTGTGCCGGGGCATGCGCGCGACGCGCGTTGCCGAGTTCGCAACGTCCGTCGGCATGTCGACGCTCTATTTCGCGGCCGCCATGCGCGACAATGGCGGAGGCACAGTGATCGGCTCGGAAATCGTGCCGGCCAAGGTCGCAACCGCCCAACGCAATCTCGACGACGCAGGCCTTGGCGCCTACGCCGAGATCCGCGAAGGCGATGCGCGCAAGACGCTGCGCGATCTCGGCGGCCCCGTCGACTTCATCCTGATCGACGGCTGGCCGGGCGAGGAGGGGCCTTCGCTCGCGCGGCAGGTGATCGAGATCGTCGCGCCGCAGCTTCGCATTGGTGGCTACGTCATGAACGACAATGCCGAACCCGATTTCCTCGAGTTCGTCCGCGATCCCAACAACGGCTTCGTCTCGATGACGCTGCCGCTCAAGGGCGGGACGGAGCTCAGCCTGAAGGTGGCGTGACGCCACGGGCGGAGACGTTCTGTAGGGTGGATTAGCGAAGCGTAACCCACCACTTTTCTAACGGCACTGACGAGAAGAGGTGGGTTACGCCTTCGACGAACCCACCCTACCGTCCTTCGCGATGACGAATCTATGGAATCGCACGGTCATCATCCCAGCCGTAACTCATTCCGTGTCTTGCGCGTCAGCTTCGCAACGATGAGCGCGTGCGCCTGGTCGAGATAGGCAGCGAGTTCGGGGTCGGGCAGGGCGTCGTTGTCGACGAGCTGCACCCATTTGGCCCGCGCGAGATACGGAGCAGGCCGTGCAAGACCCTGCTCGATCAGTAGGGCGTAAGCCATGTTCGATGTCTTGAACATGAAGCCACCGGACTGCTCGACGAAGCCGCGCGCGAGCGCGAACATCTTGCCGCCGACCTTGAACACCGAGGTGCCTTCCCACTGCACCACCTTTGTTGCGGCAGGTAGTCGCAGGCAATGGGCTTCGAAGCGTCTGGGAGTCATATCAGGGCAAAAGCGAAAGGAGTGCGGCAAGATCATTGGCCGAGTGCGCGAAGCCCGACAAGCCGAAACTTCCATGGAGCTTCACAGTTTTGCCCGAGGCGCGCATTACCAGCAGCTCTTCGAATCCTCAGCCCTCGCGGAGTTCCCATGCACACGCTGTCAGCCGACCGGCCGGCCACCCGGCTCGCCACACGGCTGTCCTTCCTCGTCGCAGGCTTCGGCATCGCCTGCTGGGCGCCGCTGGTGCCATTTGCCAAGCAACGGCTGGCGGTCGACGACGGCATCCTCGGCCTGCTGCTGCTCTGCCTCGGCATCGGCTCGGTTGCCGCGATGCTGCTGACGGGTGCCTTGAGCGCACGCTACGGCAGCAAGCCGATCATTCTCGCCGGCGGCTTTGGCCTCGCAGTGATCCTGCCGTGGCTCGTCGTCGCGAGCACGCCGGCCGCGCTGGGCCTGGTCCTGTTCGGCTTTGGCGCCGCGCTCGGCTCGATCGACGTCGCCATGAATATTCACGCGGTCGAGGTGGAGCGCGCCGCGCCGCGTCCGCTGATGTCGGGCTTCCATGCGTTGTTCAGCATTGGCGGATTTGCCGGATCGAGCCTGATGACGTTGCTGCTGTCGATCAATCTCGGCCCGCTTGCGAGCACGCTGATCGCGTCGGTCCTGATGCTGGCGGCGATGATCGTGGCCTCGCCGCTGTTGCTGCGCAGCGCACAGGCGCAGGACGGACCTCTGTTCGTCCTGCCGCACGGCATCGTTCTGCTGCTTGCTGCGCTGGCCGCCGTCACCTTCCTCGTCGAAGGCGCCATGCTCGACTGGGGCGCGCTGCTCATCGTCGGCGCGGGCCTCGTGCCGGAGACGCAAGGCGGGCTCGGCTACATGCTGTTCTCGATCGCGATGACTGCGGGCCGGCTCGGCGGCGACGCCGTGGTGGCGCGGGTCGGCGATCGCGCCACGTTGATCGTCGGCAGCCTGTTGGCGATTGCCGGCTTCGTCGTGCTGCTGGTCGCTCCGCTCGACTTCGTCGCCATGGCCGGGTTCGTCCTCATCGGCCTCGGCGCCTCGAACCTCGTACCGGTGCTGTTTCGCCGTGCGGGCTCGCAACAGGCCATGCCCACGGGACTTGCCGTCGCTGCGATCACCACCGCGGGTTACGCGGGCGTTCTGGTCGGGCCTGCCGGTGTTGGCTTCGTGGCGCGGGTCGCGAGTCTGCCGGTCGCTTTTGCGATGCTCGGCGCGCTCCTGTGCCTCGTCACACTATCGGCAGGTGTCGTGACATCGGGCGACCGATCAGGCGGACGCAGCCGCTAGCGCGGCGCCCCGCATTGTGAGTTGAGTTGTCATCACGGACGGCTACCATGCCATTCAAGTTTTCCGGCGAAATGCCGGAGACATTGTTGAGGGGAGACCACATGGGCGGCCAGGCGCGGATGGTGAAGGGATCGGATCTTTTTGTCGCCGCCCTCGAGAACGAGGGCGTCGACCGCATCTTCGGCGTCCCCGGCGAGGAAAATCTCGACTTGGTCGAGTCCTTGCGCAACTCCAAGATCGAATTGATCCTGACCCGCCACGAGCAGGCTGCAGCCTTCATGGCCGCAACCCATGGACGGTTGACGGGCAAGCCCGGAGTCTGTCTCTCCACGCTCGGCCCGGGCGCGCTCAACCTGTCGACGGGAGCGGCCTATGCGCATCTCGGCGCGATGCCGATGATCATGATCACCGGTCAGAAAGCGATCATGAGCAGCCGACAGGCGCGCTTTCAGATCGTCGATGTCGTCGCGAGCATGAAGCCACTCACAAAACTGGCGCGCCAGATCGTCAGCGCGTCGAGCATTCCGACCGTGGTCCGCGACGCCTTCCGCGTTGCGATGGAGGAGCGGCCGGGGCCTGTGCATCTCGAACTCCCCGAGGACGTCGCGGGCGAGGAGGTGGCGTCCGTGCCGGTGGTCCCGGTACATCCGATCGAGATTCCCGTCGCCCATCGGGCCGCACTCGACCGCGCCGCCGAGATGATCCTGGCGGCGAAACGCCCGCTGGTCATGATGGGCGCGGCGACCAGCCGGCCACGGTCGACCCACGGCATCGCGAACTTCGTGCGGCGGACGCAGATTCCGTTCTTCACCACCCAAATGGGCAAGGGCACCGTCCCTGGCGGTACCAATCTCTATATGGGTACCGCGGCACTGTCCGAGCGTGATTATGTCCACGAGGCCATCGACGCTGCCGACCTGATCATCGCGATCGGTCACGATGCGATCGAGAAGCCACCTTTTATCATGGGGCCGTCGGGCCCGAAGGTGATCCACGTCAGCTACACGCCGGCGAGCGTCGAGCAGGTCTATTTCCCCGATGCGGAGGTCGTCGGCGACGTCGGGCCGAGCCTCGAATTGCTGGCCGACCGCCTCGAAGGCCGGCTGCCGGATGCCGGCGCGCTGTTACCGCTGCGCGAGCAGATTCTTGAGCATATCGCCGATCGCGCGACTGAATCGCGCTGGCCGCCGACACCGCAACGTATCGTGCACGACATCCGACAGGTGATGCCGGAGAACGGCATCGTCGCGCTCGACAACGGCATGTATAAGATCTGGTTCGCACGCAACTACCGCACCAGAGTAGCCAACACGCTGCTGCTCGACAATGCGCTCGCGACGATGGGCGCAGGCCTGCCCTCGGCGATGATGGCCGCGATGCTGTATCCCGAACGCCGCGTGCTCGCGGTTGCCGGCGACGGCGGCTTCATGATGAACAGCCAGGAGATGGAGACCGCCGTCCGGCTCAAGCTCAACCTGGTCGTGCTGATCCTTGAGGACAACGCCTACGGCATGATCCGGTGGAAGCAGGCGGTCGATCATTTTGCCGATTTCGGCCTGACGTTCGGCAATCCCGATTTCGTCCTGTATGCGAAATCCTATGGCGCCAAGGGCCATCGCATCGAGACGATCGACAGTTTCGTACCGACGCTCGATGCCGCCTTCGGGGAGGGCGGCGTGCACCTGATCTCGATCCCGATCGACTATTCGGAGAACGTACGGGTGCTTGTCGATGAGCTCAGGGCCCGCGACAAGCGGTAGTTTTCCCGAGCCATGTCCGAATGGCGCCAGGTCATGCCAGCCATTCCCTTGATATATATCGCATCACGATATATTGGCGTGGCGTTGGAAATCCTCCCAAAAAGAGCAGTCATGCGCCAGACCCTCGACATAGCCCGCGGGCTCCCGCGTCATCGCGGCAAGCCCGGAGATTTCACGGCGGACGCCCGTGTGCTGGTGCTGATCGGCATGGCCTTGGTTGTCGGTAGCTTCGGGGCGGCGGCCGCATGGGTGCTCTTGAAGCTGATTGCCTTGGTGACGAACCTCATCTGGTTCGGCCATGTCAGCACAGAGAGCGTCTCGCTGGCGAACGCCCGGCCAGGGCTGTGGATGGTGCTGGCGCCCGCGCTCGGCGGTCTCGCGATCGGGCTGATGGCGCGTTTCGGCTCCGAGAAGATCCGCGGCCATGGCATTCCCGAAGCCATCGAGGCGATCCTGATCGGCGGCAGCCGGATGCAGCCGAAAGTGGCGATCCTGAAGCCGCTGTCGTCGGCCATTTCGATCGGCAGCGGCGGCCCGTTCGGCGCCGAAGGTCCGATCATCATGACCGGCGGCGCGATCGGCTCGATCTTCGCCCAGTGCTTCCACCTCACGGCTGCCGAGCGCAAGACGCTGCTGGTCGCCGGTGCCGCCGCAGGCATGACGGCGATCTTCGGCACGCCGATTGCGGCGGTGCTGCTTGCGGTCGAGCTCCTGTTGTTCGAATGGAAGCCGCGCAGCTTCCTCCCCGTGGTAACGGGCGCGGTCGTTTCGGCAGCGTGGCGTCCCCTGTTGTTTGGGACGGGCCCGCTGTTTCCCTTCGCGGAGCGGCTGGATCTGCCGTGGTGGGGACTTGCGGTCGCGATTGGCGTCGGGATCGTTGCCGGCCTCCAGTCCGGACTGATGACGCGGCTGCTCTACGCGGCCGAGGATCTGTTCGACCATGTGCCGTTGCACTGGATGTGGTGGCCGATGCTGGGCGGCCTCGTGGTCGGGCTCGGCGGTCTCATCGATCCGCGCGCGCTCGGTGTCGGCTACGACGTCATCGCCGATCTCCTCTCGGGCCACATGATGTGCGATGAAGCGATCAGGATATTGCTCGTGAAGTCCGTGATCTGGGTCGTTGCGCTGGCCTCCGGAACGTCGGGCGGCGTGCTGGCGCCGCTCCTTATTCTCGGTGGAACCGCCGGGTGGCTGGAGGGGCAGATGCTGCTTGGCGGCGGGTCGTTCTGGGCACTGGTCGGCATGGCCGCGATGATGGGCGGCACGATGCGCTCGCCGCTGACAGGCGTGATGTTTGCGGTCGAACTGACCGGTAATCACGAGATGCTGTTGCCGCTGCTGGCTGCGACCGGCGCGGCGCACGCCGTGACGGTGCTGCTGCTCAAGCGCTCGATCCTCACTGAGAAGATCGCGCGCCGCGGCCAGCACATCACGCGCGAATACACCGTCGACCCGTTCGAACTGTTGCGGGTTGCCGACGTCATGGTGAAGAGCGTCGACACCCTGCCGGTCGACATGCCTGTCGACGCGGCAGTCAAGCTCTTCACGTCGGAGGAGCGGCGCCATAAGTCCTATCCCGTCGTGGCCGCGAATGGCCGTCTTGTCGGAATGGTGACGCGGGCCGACGTGTTGCGCTGGCGCACGGAGGGCGATCACCAGGCCGCGACAGTCGACGACGTCGTCTCGGATACTTCGGCGGTGGTCGCCTATCCCGATGAAGTGCTCGGACGTGTCGCCGATCTCATGGTCTCCTCGGATCTCGGCCGCATCCCGGTCGTCGATCGCGAGGCGCATCGCGTGGTTGGCCTCGTCGCGCGCAAGGACTTGTTGCGCATTCGCGCTGTCGTCAATGCCCAGGAGGAGGATCGCAGCGCCTATTTCCCGCGCGAAAAGGTGCTTGTACCGATGGGCTAGATCGCGGAAGCTTGCGCGTCGAAATTAACAACAGGAATGGAAATGTCCCGCGTACGCTGTATCACCGAGATGGGCATGGGCGTCGACGTTCATGGCAAGGACGCGACCAAAGCGGCCAAGCGCGCGGTGTCGGATGCGATCAGGCACTCGAGCCTCGGATTCTTCCGCATGCTCGGCAAGACCGCCAATGACATGTTCGTCGACGTCACGATTGCGGTGCCAAATCCGGAAGCCGTCGACAAGGGGGCGGTGGCCAAGGAGCTGCCTTACGGCACCGTGACCGTCAATGCAGTCAAGGGCGGCCTCGAAATTCCGGCCGAGCAGGGCAGCGACGCCATCATCATCGCCAATGCGGCCGTGATCGTGAGTCTCGACAAGGAATAGAGCCCGTGTCCGATTCCGATTTGGCGCTGCTGGACCGACCGATCTGGAGCGCACTGACGACACGACAGCGGCATCTGGCGCAAGGCGATGCGCGAGCGCTGCGTTATCCCTCCGCGATCGGGCCCTTCGCCGATTTGGGCGACCTGTCGCCAGCAAGCTACGCGGAACTCGGCGAGTTGATGTCGCCATCAGAATATATCGTGCTGTTCACGCATGACGCGGCGGTCGCGCCGGCCGGCTTCAAAGTGCTGCTGGCAGAGACGGGCGAGCAGATGATCGGCACGCCCGTCGAGAGTCCGCTTCACGATGCCGAGATCGTGACGCTCGGCATCGATGACGTTCCGGCGATGGTGGCGTTGGCAGCGATGACCAAGCCCGGTCCGTTCAGCAAACGGACGCACGAGCTCGGAACCTTTCTCGGCATCCGCGTCGGGGGCGACCTGGTCGCAATGGCGGGCGAACGGATGAAGCCCGGCAATTTCACGGAGATGACGGCAATCTGTGTGCATCCCGATCATCGCGGACGTGGCTACGCGCAGGCGCTGCTTGGAGCGATTGCGCGCCAGATCGTGGCGCGCGGCGAAACTCCCTTCCTGCACGTGTTTTCCAACAACGCGTCGGCGATCGCGCTCTACCAGCGGCAGGGAATGAGCATTCGCCGCCGCCTGCATGTCACCGTGCTGCAGAAGGAGGCGTGAGGCCCGGTGGCGCTGCGACCGGGCCCCTTGGCTCAAGTCTTGTAGTCGACGAGCAGCGAGCTCGACGAGGAGGAGGACGACGCGTTGCCGCTGGAGCTGTAGGAATTCGACTGGCTGGTCGCATTCTGAAGCAGCGCGATCAGCTCCTTCATCAGGTCAGCGGTGCTCGTGGAGGATGAGCTGGACGAAGAGCTGGAGTCAGTGCTGCTCGTGCTCGATGAGTCGCTGCTCGCATCCGGCGGCGGAGGCGGAGCGCCGGCACCGTTGGAGAACGTGTTGGCGAACACGTTCTTGAGCTCGTCCGCCTGATCGCTGGTCAGCTTGCCGCTCGACACCTCGTTCTGGATGAGGTCGTCGATCTTGGACTGCATCTCGTCGGGCGAGGGCGGCGTCGAGGAGGAGTTGGAGCTGCTCGCGCTGCTCTTCATCGCGGAATCGATATCGTCGAGCGCGGACGAGAGTGCAGACTCGTCGCTCGAGCTGATCGTGCCCGCGGAGACTTCCTTGGTGAGCTCGCTCTTCAGGAGGTCGAGTGGCGAATAGGAACTGGTGGAGGTTGCAGAGATCGAGGTCATTGCCGGTCACCCGTGATCGTGAATGGATTGAGGTACGCCTAACATGGGTGTGAGGCTAAAGGTCGCGCCCTTAACGGGCTCTTGCCAGGCGCTTGCCTGGAAGGTTGCAGAGCTTTTCGTTGTGTTGCTCGCATCCGGATGAACACGCGGCGAAACAAAAAAGTCGGCGCTCGCGTGCACCGGACCGGCTCGAAGGAAGGGCTTTCCTGTCGGGGATTCCTCGTTATATCGATGTCAACCAGTTCAGGGAGACAGCAGCAGATGGACGTCAGGACACCCAAATTTTCCGCCGCACGGACGGCGATGCAGCGCTACGTCGATCAGGAGATCGTCGCCGGCGTGTCCTGGGCGGTGCTGCGCGGACGGGAGGTCGTCGACCAGCAATGCGTGGGGCTGGCCGATCGCGAGGCGAATGTGGCGCTCCGGCCCGATCACATCTTTCGCGCCTTTTCCAACACCAAGATCATCGTTACCTGCGCGATTATGCTGCTGGTCGAGGAGGGCCGTATCGGCCTTGACGATCCGATCGAGAAATTCCTGCCGCAGCTTGGCAATCGTAAGGTACTGAAGCAGGGCGCGACGAGCATCGCCGATGTCGAGCCGGCGCGGGGCCCGATCACGATCCGACAATTGCTCACGCATACCTCAGGCCTCAGCTACGGCATCTTCGATCCCGGCACGGTGCTGTTCAAGGGCTACAACGAGGCGGGTATCCTCAATCCGTTCACGACACTCTCCGACATGATCGATAAGCTTGCCGATCTGCCGCTTTCCTATCAGCCGGGCACCGGCTGGGAATATTCGGTTGCCATCGACGTGCTCGGACGCGTCGTGGAGGTTGTCTCCGGCAAGACGCTCGACGTCTTCCTCAAGGCGCGCATTTTCGATCCCCTCGGCATGGTCGACACTGGCTTCTTCGTGCCGGACGCGGAGCAGGGCAGGCTCGTTGCTCTGTACAACGGTGCGGACGTGCTGGACCCGATGAAGCCCGGTCTGACACGGGCTGACGATCTGCCTTATCCGCAGGCGTACCGCCGGCCGTTCCCGCAGCTGTCGGGCGGGGGCGGCCTGGTGTCGACACTGCAGGATATGCTCGCGCTTGTGCGCAGTCTGGTACCGGGCGGGGATATGCTGCTGAAGCCGGAGACGCTGCGGCAGATGATGACGAACCAGCTTTCCGACGGCCGAACCATCCGCTTTGCGGGGCTCGGGCCGATTCCGGGCAAGGGGTTTGGCCTTGGTGGCGCAGTGACCTTCGCGCCGGCGCCGTTCGATCCCCCCAACTCCACAGGCGAATTCCAGTGGGGTGGCCTCGCGGGGACGCATTGGTGGATTTGTCCTGGGGCCGATACCGCCGGCGTGCTGATGGCGCAGCGGTACATGGGCTTCTGGAATCCATTCTTCTTCGAATTCAAGCGCCTCGCTTACGAGGCGTTGGGGGCAGGCTGACGCGCTCCGCGAAGATCGCTCAAGCGAACGGCGCAAGCGAAGTGGGAGGCATCGCCTCCCACTCATTGTTTGCGTCAGTCCTTCCAGGGATCGAACTCACCTTGCCGACCATGGCGACGGCGCCGCTAGCTCGCGCTGTTCAGAGCCGTCGGAACTAGGCCAAAGAAAAATTAAACCGATTGGTTGACAATTGGCTTCAGTCGATTATGTTAAACTATATGGTTGAACAATTCCCGCATCTGGACGCCGTTTTTCATGCCCTCGCGGATCCAACGCGGCGGGCGATGCTTGGTCATCTGGCGGAACGGGAGCTCACGATCGGGGAGCTTGCGACACCGTTCAGCATGAGTTTCGCGGGCGCCTCGAAGCACGTTCGGGTGCTGGAGAATGCAGGCCTCGTCACCCGCACGATCCGCGGCCGTACCCATCTCTGTCGGCTGCAAGCCGCTCGGCTCGCGGAAGCCGATGCCTGGCTGCGACGTTACGAACGCTTCTGGAATGACAGGCTCGACTCGTTGGAGGCGTTGCTGCGCGCTGAAGACGAGGCGAAGGCAAAAAAGAAGTGAGGAGCAGAACGATGGATGCAAAGATAAAGCCCGATGCCTATGGCGAACTGATCGAACCGGCGACGCTGAAGCTTCAGCGCCTGCTACCCGGACCGATCGAGCGTGTCTGGGCGTATCTCACCGACAGCGACCTTCGCCGCAAATGGCTGGCGGCGGGCGTGATGGAGACGAGGGTCGGTGCGTCCTTCGAGTTCGTCTGGCGCAACGATGACCTCAACGATCCCCCGAGCAAGCGCCCGCTCGGCTTTCCCGAAGAGCATCGGATGCAGAGCCGGATCACCGAGTGCGATCCGCCACGAAAGCTTTCGATTGCCTGGAGCAACAGCGGCGACGTGACCTTCGAACTGGAGCCGAGGGGAAAGGGCGTTGTGCTCACCGTGATCCATCGTCGTCTGCCCGACCGCTCGACCATGCTCAAGGTCGGCGCCGGCTGGCACATGCATCTCGACATTCTGGTCGCGCGCATCTCCGGCGAAGAGCCGGCGCCGTTCTGGGATGGCTGGGCTCGGCTCCAGCAGGACTACGACCGGCGGCTGCCGGCCTGACGGTACGCACCAAACAACAAACAGGAGGTCAGCTATGCAAACTCATGTCGTTTCGGCGCAGGAGTGGGAAGCAGCGCGTCAGCAGTTGCTCGTCAAGGAGAAGGCTGCAACCCGAGCCCGTGACGCACTGGCCGCTGAGCGGCGGCGGATGCCGTGGCTCGCGGTGGAGAAGAGCTACGCGTTCGACGGACCCGAGGGCAAAGCGAGCTTGCTCGATTTATTCGAGGGCCGCCATCAACTCATCGTCTACCGCGCCTTTTTCGAGCCGGGCGTATTTGGCTGGCCCGACCACGCTTGCCGGGGCTGCTCCATGGTGGCCGATCAGGTGGCCCATCTCGCTCATCTGAACGCGCGCGACACCACGCTCGTCTTTGTCTCGCGTGCTCCGCAGGCGGACATCGCACGTCTCAAGGCACGGATGGGATGGGAGATACCGTGGTACACGATCACGGATGACTTCGACGCCGACTTCGGCGTGGGCGAGTGGCACGGCACCAACGTGTTTTTCCGCGACGGCAGCCAGATCTTCCGCACCTATTTCATCAATAATCGCGGCGATGAGCAGATGGGAGGTACCTGGAACTACCTCGACATCACACCGCTGGGCCGGCAGGAGGTGTGGGAAGACTCGCCCGAGGGCTATCCCCAGACGCCGACCTACAAGTGGTGGAACTGGCATGACAATTACGAGGCAGGTGCGGCGCCCGACAAGAGATGGGTCGAGGTGTCGGATGCCGGAGAGGCGGCGTTCCGGAAGCAGCAGGCGAGCGCAAAGTCGTGAGCGGGACCGCGGCGATCGGCGCAGCCAATTGGCTACGCCTCGCGGCAGCGCCGACCTTCGCGATCATGGCGCTGCTGACGGCCGTTCTTGGCGGCGGATCAATGGATGCGTTGTGTTCGACTGCGGGGGTGTCGCTGTTCGGTGGAATGGTTCCGATGTACGTGCTGATGAGTGCCTTCCATTTGGCACCCTGGCTGAAGTTGATCGGCAGCCGGGCCAGGTTGTCCCGCGTGGGTGAAGGCACGACGTAAAACCGAGTGAACCGGGCGCGGCAGGCCGCGCCCGGTTCGTCCGTGTGACGCATCAGTGCAGCGCCGTCTCCGACGCCGCGATCCACGCGATCACGGCCTCCGAGAAGCCGTTGACGCGGGTCCAGCCGCCGTGGCCGACGCCATGCTGATACGAGGCGACGTTGACCAGCGTTCCGCGCGCCTTGGGCTCGGGCACCTGGTCGTGGCTCTGCTCGTCGGTGAAGACGATCAGGCGGTCGCCCTTGCGGTCGATCTCGGCAACGGCCTTGCCGAGATAGGTTCCGCCGTGCGGCTGTGAGTCGATGATCGCGTCCCGGAGCGCGAAACCGCGGCGAGGCGGAACCTTCACGACCTCGTTGGAGAAGGTGAAGATCTCAACCTCGTCGCAGATCTCGCGTGCGAGGATGGCCAGACCACACGCCGCCTCCGCGCGCGTCATTTCCGACTGCGCGGAGAGGGCCGCGAACATCGAGCCCGACACGTCGATCAGGAGTCGCGTCCGGCCGGGCAGCCGCACATGATCCTTGATCGACTTCAGCATCGCACCTTCGAGCTCGGGCTCGAAATCCGGCGCGTAGCGCGCGGCCGTGATGAAGCGATAGGGCAGGATACGATCCGTCCGCATCGCCTCGATCGCGCCCGCGATCACCTCGCGCGGCACCTGCGCATTCTGCATCAGTCGCAGGTTGCGCAGGAGCGCCATACCGCCGAGCTTCTTCTCGGCGATCAGCCGCTCGAAGCTCTCGCGCTTGCTCTTTCCGGCCGAAAGCGAGACCTCCCAGGTGTCGGGAGAGGCGAGCTCGCCATCGACGATCTGCTTCCACACCTTCTCCTGCGCGGCATCCTTCGGCTTGGCGTGCACCAGGAACAGCACGTCCCTGATCCGTACCGCGCCGTCGCGGTCGTACTTCGCGAGCTGATAGGCGTCGAACTTGGTCAGTGCGCGGGCAAGGCCCTTCTTGACCTGCGCCGAGACCGGCTGACGCTTGCGCTGCTGCTGCGGGCCGAGCGCGTCCGCCCAGTAGATCGCGAGCAGCTCCGTCATCTCGTCGGGGCGCTGGATCACCTGCGCGAGCGTATCGGCAACGAGAGTACGATGCTTCTCGCTGCGCGCCATCTCGCGGACCACGAGGAGCGGTGCGTGCCGCAGCTTCATGACCTCGCGCGCCTCGATCGCAAGCTGCGCCACGCGGGCAGGGGCGACCTTGGGGACGAGTGCCTTGATGCGATCGGCGATCGAGACGCCGTCCTCGTAGAACTGGTCCTCCCAGAGAAGGCAGTTCATCAGCGCGCGCTTCAGCTCCATCTCGGGCGTGAAGCGAGTCGCGCGCGCGCCCTCACGCGTGAAGGCGCGAACGATCTTGTTGAGCCTGACCATGACGGCCTCCTCTAGGGTTGATGGTGGAATGGAAACGGGTGCCGGGGAACAAGCGAGGCTGTACTGCCCTTGCAGGCTTGTCGCACGCTCTCCCTCTGAGCTACGGACTTGCGTCCGGGAGGACTTGAACCTCCGTCCTTGCGATCCCGAAGTAACAGCGCTCTTCACCACCGGCGGTGGGGACGAAAGGGACACGATCCGGGAACAGGCGATTGCTGTGACCCGGCCAACTGACGTTAGCCGGAAAGCGCTCTGTCCACTGAGCTACCGGCGCATGGAACACCGGACGGGATTCGAACCCGCGACCTCTCGCGTTGCAGGCGAAGTAACAGAAATCTTCACCACGGATCGTGATGGGGTTGGCGGGGAACGGGCGATGCTGCGAGTCTGAGCTACGGCATTTCAGCCGACGGGATGCGAACCCGCGACCTCCGTTCTGGCAAACCAGCACGGCGCTCTAACCGAAGTAACAGTCATCTTCACCACCGCCAAGCCGATGCATTCGCATCGGCCGTGATGGGTACGCTGGGGAACGCTTGATATCGGCTTTTGGGATGGTGCGCAGCGTTTTTCCTCACCCGCTCTTCCATCGTGCGAAGTATTCGACATCTTCACCACCAGCGTCGGTTGAGCCGCGAAGACCGCGGCAAACCGGACTACGAAATTCTTGATTGCGGCGCTGTCGACGCGCCGCCGTTTGCGAACCCTTTCGAGGTCCGCTCTGCCATCGGTGTCCGGCTCATCGCCTTGTTCCCTCCGGCAGGCCCCGCGCGCTTGGGCGCGCGCTTCTCCAGCGCGAGCCCCGGGATCCGGGTCTCCCGTTCCGGCGTCATGCCGGGGTATTCGAACGGGCCGCACGGCGGGCAACAAAAAACCCTCCGGAGCGACTGGCTCGGGAGGGTCCGTGAGAAGCGGACTTTCGATCTCGCTCTCAAGCGAGATCGCTCCCATGAGCCGGGCATGCGCTATCGATCGGTCCGAGACCGTTCGACAGTCGTGCAAATCTTTCGTAGCGATGCTTCATCACTCGGTTCATGATCCTTTCGCGAACGGAAGTGTTCGCGAGGGCGCGGGACATACGCCCGCAACTTGCGGATGTCAAGCGCGCTCGAAGACATGCAGCGGACGGAAGAGGGAATGCCAACCTATCTCGGCCTCGACGGCTTTCGGTTCGGCTGGGTCGCAGCCTGGATAGATCGGCGCGGCGATCATGGGTTCGACTATGCGCCGGGCCTTACGCGTTTGCTCGCGATGCCGCACAAGCGAGCAATGATCGACATGCCGATCGGATTGAAGATGACAGGCTATCGAGCCTGCGATCTTCGCGCCCGCGAATTGGTTGGAGCCGCGGTCTTCCTCGGCGCGCGTCGCGATCTCTGGACGTTTCCGGACATGGCTGCTGCGAACCGGCACTATTGGCAACAGAACGACAAGGGCGTGTCGTGTCAGCTCTGGAACATCAGAGACAAGATGAGGGAGCTCGACGACGTCATGACACCGGAGCGCCAGAAGACGATCGGCGAAGCGCATCCGGAGTTGATCTTCTGGACTCTTGCGGGCCAGCGGAAGCTGGAACGAAAGACGTCGGCGGCCGGGCACGAACAGCGCATCAGGTTGCTGGAGAAACAGGGCTTTGCCAAGCTCCGGAAATGGCTGATGCAGCGTCACGGCACGGGCATCGGGCGCGACGATCTGATCGATGCCTGCGCCTGCGCGATCGCGGCGCGCGACAGCACCAGATGCCTCGATGGCGAAGATCCAGATCCGCGCGGGTTGCGGATGGAGATCAACTATTGAGCGCGATCAGTTGCCCCGATCGCCTCCGCTCCGGTGCGGCCGGGACTCGCACGGCGCTGCTTGAGATGCTGCCGAAGTTGATCTTCCTGGTGCTCCAGCCTCAAAGCTCTGGCTTCATACTCCTCGGCCATCGCCCGCAGCCGTCGCGCTGCTTCGTTATGGGCAAGGTCGTCCGCGACCCGGCGACAACGCTCGGCATGATCGAGCAAGGCGCGCTTCTCGATATTCATCTCCCGACAACGCGCGCGTGGCTCAATGGTCCCTCGCTCTGGTTTTGGAACAGAGTGCTTATCTTGTGCTCGGAGTGGGAAAGAGTGGCAATCTTTTCGCGGGAGCGGGGAACATGGCGAACGGGCCGACGTTGAGAGATCAAGTTTTTTGCTGAGGGACAAATGCAATGAACGATGTCAGCCAATTGGCGACCGCGATGCTTGCGATCGCCTTTACGGCGATGCTGCTGGTGACGGGGCAATGGTTCATGGAGTATCGGCTGCAACATGACTCGACGATTCCGATCGCAGCGTTGATGACGCTGCCACCATAGTTGCGTTAGACAGACTCGTGCTGGATTTTATCGTCGTGACCATAACGTGCAGGTCGTAGTAAGCCGGTGATCTTGCGTTGGTCGGCGTCTCGCCTAGATTAGATGCGCTCCAACATACGCATCCAAGGTCCCGATGTCCGATCTCTCAGCCTTCCCCATCACCAAGCGCTGGCCCGCGAAGAATCCCGAACTTCTTCAACTCTACTCCCTGCCGACGCCGAACGGCGTCAAGGTCTCGATCATGCTGGAGGAGATCGGGCTGCCTTACGAGGTCCATCTCGTCGACTTCGGCAAGGACGACCAGAAGACGGTGGAATTCCTCTCGCTCAATCCGAATGGCAAGATTCCGGCGATCCTCGATCCCAACGGGCCCGGTGGCAGGCCGCTGCCGCTGTTCGAATCCGGCGCGATCCTGCAATACCTTGCGGAGAAAACCAGCAAGCTTCTGCCGCAGGACGCGGCGCGCCGCTACCAGACCATCCAGTGGGTGCACTTCCAGATGGGCGGCATCGGGCCGATGTTCGGCCAGGTCGGCTTCTTCCACAAATTCGCCGGCAAGGATTTTGAAGACAAGCGGCCGCTCGAGCGCTACGTGAGCGAGTCCAAGCGTCTGCTTGGCGTCATGGAAACGCATCTCGCCGGCCGGCAATGGTTCATGGATGACGACTACACCATCGCCGACATTTCCATGCTCGGCTGGGTGCGCAATCTCATCGGCTTCTACGGCGCCGGCGATCTCGTCGCGTTCGGCCAGTTCAAGTCGGTCGCGGCCTGGCTCGAACGCGGGCTGGCGCGGCCTGCCGTGCAGCGCGGGCTCAACATTCCGAAGCGGCCGTAAGATCAACTCAGGGCCTTGTAGGTCATGTAGAGCGCCGTCAGCCCGACGAACCCGATGATGGTTTGGCGCAGCACCGATTTGCTGACGTTGTTGGCCATGCGTGCACCGAGATCGGTGCCGACCCAGAGGCCGGCAACGATACCAATGATGGCCGGCCAACCGACCATCAGCCCCTTGCTCCAATAGATCCAGGCCGCGGGAATGTTGGTCGGGATGACCGAGAAGATGAGGCTGATGAGCTGCGCTTGATGCTGCGGTACGCGGAGACCGGCAGCGAGACCGACCGTTATCGCGAGCCCGCCGCCGATGCCCATGAAGCCGGAGGAAAAGCCGGCAAGCACGCCGATCAGGAGCAGGGGGAGCCAGGATCGTTGGTCCTGATCACCGGCGTCGCTGCTGCTGTCCTTGCGGTCGCGACGCAGGATCAGGAGAGCGATCAGCGCGACGAGATAGACGACATAGGTCGATTGCAGGACCGTGTCGGGGACGGCGGCCGCCGCATAGCCGCCGCCCGCGCCGCCGACGAGAAATCCGATGCCGATCCAGAAGATCCATTGCAGCGGGCTGCGGTTGCCGCTCTGCCAGTAGCGGCGCACACCGGCGAGTCCTGTCGGCGGGACCTGTGCAATCAACGCGGTGCCCTGGGCGACGTGTTGCTCCGCGCCGAGCAGCAGCATGCAGAAGATGACGAGGCCGCCGCCCGGACTCGTGCCCATGAAGCCGGATGTCAGTCCGCCGACAAGACCGACGCCGATGCCTGCTAGGAGGTCGTGAAGCGTCGACATCGCTCACGTCCTGGTTCGTCGCTTGAAGTCCGGCTTGGTCGTGCGAAAACTCTCGATCACGCCGGTGACGGCCGCCATGCAGGCTTTGAGGTCGAACTCCTCGCCCCAGCTTTTTTGCAGCACGAAGCCCTGGAAGATTGCGATCAGCACGCGTGCGATCGCATCCGCCTCGAGATCGCGCTTGACGAGGCCATCGTGCTGGGCGCGCTCGACCAGCGCGACGATCAGCGCGCGCGGCATGTCGATGCCCTCGACGACGCTGGTGCGGACTCGGCGGTTGCGCAGCGCCTCGGCCCAGCCGTGGATTCCGACGCGCCGGCGCGCCTCGCCCATGGGATCGGTGAGCCATTGCGCGTAGACGCGGACCAGCGCCTGCAATCGCTCCAGCGGATCGGCCGACCCTTGTGCGACGGAATTGAGCATGGCCTCGCGGCGATGCCGGTCGTCGGCCAGTGCCTCGATGAGATCGTCCTTGCTCTGGAAGTAGAGATAGACGGCGCCGTGGCTGAGCCCGGACCGTTTGACGATGTCGGCCATGCCGGTCTGGTGGAAGCCGTTTTCGGAGAAGCAGGCGAGAGCGGCCTCGAGAATCTGCTGGCGGCGGCTCTCGCGCTGTCTTTCGCTGATCTTCGGCATTGGTGGCCCGCCTCGTTAAATAACCTGACCACGTGATCGTTTTGCTTGAGGTTTTTCTCTCTGAAAGAAGAAATGTCGTGGAATATAAAAAACGATCAGTCAGTCATTTTTATCGCTGGCGAACGGCCACGTCAAGTGCCAGGCCGGCCATCGCCGGCATGCCAGAAATCGAACGACGGTACGTTGGCTGATGGACTGAGGTGGCTAGAACAGCCGGCCGCCGTTCGGCACGGGTTTGCTAGGCTGCATCAGCACGACCTTGCCCCCGGCGTCGGGGAAGCCGAGCGTCAACACCTCGGAAACAACCGGCCCGATCTGGCGCGGGGGGAAATTGACGACGGCTGCGACCTGCTGTCCCACCAGCGTTTCCAGCGGATGGTTTTCGGTGATCTGCGCCGAGCTCTTGCGCACGCCGATCACGGGGCCGAAGTCGATCCACAACCGCCAGGCCGGCTTGCGCGCTTCGGGGAACGGCTTTGCGTCGATGATGGTGCCGACGCGGATGTCGACCTTCAGAAACGTGTCGAAGTCGATCGTCGGCGCCGCGGCGGCAGCGGAATCGTGATTGACATGCATGGTGAAATCCGTGTGGCGAACTTGGTTGGCGAATATTGTGGGGCGCGCGGTAGTTTCGTACAACGCCGATCATCGTCACGCGACCCATGCATGAGGAGCGGCCTTGCCCACCACGATTTATGGCATCAAGAACTGCGACACCATGAAGAAGGCGCGCGCCTGGCTGGATTCCAAGGGTGTGGCCTATGACTTCCACGACTACAAGGCCGCGGGCGTCGAGAAGGAGAAGCTCAAGGTGTGGAGCGACAAGGTCGGCTGGGAGACGCTGCTCAACCGTGCCGGCACCACCTTCAAGAAGCTGCCCGAGGCCGACAAGGACGGCCTCAACGAGAAGAAGGCGCTCGCGTTGATGCTGGCGCAGCCCTCGATGATCAAGCGGCCAGTTCTTGAGATGGGCGGCGGCAAGCTCCTGGTCGGATTCAAGCCGGATATCTATGCCAAGGAAGTCGGCGCCAAGAAACGCTAAAGCAGAGGCTGGTTCGGCTCGATGATCTCGGGGGGCACGCCAAGTGCGGGCTGGTCGGCGAATTCGATAACGTCTGCGGCTGCGATGCGATGAAAGAGATCGCGTCGATCACCGGCGTCGTGTCATTTCCGCGCATCAGATTCATGATCTCGAAGCGACGGCTTGACGATCGATGCTTTGCGCGCGAGGTCATCGGGCAGGTGCGACATCAATGCCTTCGACTAAGGGAGCATCCATCCCGTAGTCGGCAATGTGACCGGCTCAGCTTTCCGCCTTGCCTAACCCCCGTCACCTCCGGCATATTCCGCCGCCGGAGGCGGCGTTCCGGGAAGGCTCCAAGGCCTTCGGAGCCGATAGCAATAAGCAAAGCTACGCGCGGCCAGCGCGTCGCGCGGGCAGGGGGAAATTTGTTTGGCCGATGAGTTCATTCTCGAAACGGAAGGGCTGACCAAGGAGTTCGCGGGATTCTTCGCCGTCCGCGATGTCGCCCTCAAGGTCCGCCGTGGGAGCATTCACGCCTTGATCGGTCCGAACGGGGCCGGGAAGACGACGTGCTTCAATCTCCTGACCAAGTTCCTCAGGCCCTCTGCCGGAAAAATCCTCTACAAAGGGCAGGACATCACCGCGATGGCGCCGGCCGACGTCGCGCGCATGGGATTGGTACGCTCGTTCCAGATATCGGCGGTATTTCCGCATCTCACCGCGCTGGAGAACGTCCGGGTCGCGTTGCAGCGTCAGCATGGCAGCTCGTTCGACTTCTGGCGCTCCAAGTCGGTGCTCAACCGCTTCAACGATCGCGCGCGCGAGCTGTTGAACGATGTCGGCCTCAGCGAGTTTGCGAACACGCCTGCGGTCGAGATGCCCTATGGGCGCAAGCGCGCACTCGAGATCGCAACGACGCTCGCGCTCGACCCCGAGATGATGCTGCTGGACGAGCCGATGGCCGGTATGGGCCACGAGGACATCGACAAGATCGCGGCGCTGATCAAGCGCATCTCCGCGAAATACACCATCCTGATGGTCGAGCATAATTTGAGCGTCGTGGCCAACCTTTCCGACATCATTACGGTGTTGACGCGCGGGCAGGTCCTTGCGCAGGGCCATTATAGCGAGCTCACCAAGGACGAGCGGGTCAAGGAAGCCTATCTGGGAGCCGGTCATGCCTGACACTGCGATCGCCGAGGCACCGGCAAAGGCCGCAACGACCGGCGGTAACATCCTCCAGGTTCGCAATCTAGAGGCGTGGTATGGCGAGTCCCACATCCTGCACGGGATCAATTTCGACGTGAACGCGGGTGAGGTCGTGACGCTGCTTGGGCGCAACGGCGCCGGCAAGACGACCACGCTGAAGTCGATCATGGGGGTCATCGCCAAGCGCACCGGCTCGGTGCGGTTCAACAATCAGGAGATCATCCGCGTAACCTCGGACAAGATCGCGCGCATGGGGATTGCCTTCTGCCCAGAGGAGCGCGGCATCTTCGCAAGCCTCGACGTGCGGGAAAACCTGATGCTGCCGCCGGTGGTGCGGGCAGGCGGTCTTCCGCTCGATCAGATTTTCGAGCTGTTTCCGAATCTGAAGGAACGCCTCTCGAGCCAGGGCACCAAGCTCTCCGGCGGCGAGCAGCAGATGCTGGCGATTGCGCGCATCCTGCGCACCGGCGCGAGCTTCCTGATGCTGGACGAGCCAACGGAAGGCCTCGCGCCGGTCATCATCCAGCAGATCGGCCACACCATTGCGCGGCTGAAGAAGGAGGGTTTTACCATCCTGCTCGTCGAGCAGAACTTCCGCTTCGCCTCGACCGTCGCCGACCGCTATTATGTCGTCGAGCACGGCAAGATCATTGACGGATTCTCCAATGCGGAGCTTGCCGCCAATATGGACAAGCTCCACGCCTATCTCGGCGTCTAGAACTGCCAACGAGAAACTTCAAAAAGGAAAGTGCATGAAGACAAGGTCGATTGCGTCATTTCTGCTCGGCACCGCGCTGTCACTCACCGCAGTGGGCGCGGCTTGCGCACAGGACAAGACCGTCAAGATCGGCGCGCTGTCCGATCAGTCCGGTCTCTACGCCGATCTCGGCGGCCCCGGCTCGACGCTGGCGGCGCAGATGGCGGTCGAGGATTCCGGCCTAGCCGCCAAGGGCTGGAAGATCGACATCATCTCCGGCGACCATCAGAACAAGCCGGACATCGGTACCGCCATCGCGCGGCAATGGTTCGACGTCGACAAGGTCGATGTCATCGTCGACGTGCCGAATTCCGGCGTGGCGCTTGCCGTCAACAACGTCATCAAGGAGAAGAACGGCGTCTACATCAATTCGGGCGCCGCGACTTCCGATCTCACCAACGCGCAGTGCTCGCCCAATACCGTGCACTGGACCTACGACACTTACATGCTTGCCCACACCACGGGCCAAGCGCTGGTGAAGGCCGGCGGCGACACCTGGTTCTTCCTGACCGCCGACTACGCCTTCGGTGCGGCGCTCGAGCGCGACACTACGGCGGTGGTGCTGGCCAATGGTGGCAAGGTCGTCGGTGGCGTCAAGCATCCGCTCAACACGCCGGACTTCTCCTCCTTCCTGCTACAGGCGCAGTCGTCCAAGGCCAAGGTCATCGGCCTTGCCAATGCGGGCGGCGATACTACCAACTCGATCAAGCAGGCGGCCGAGTTCGGCATCACCAAGGGCGGCCAGAAGCTCGCGGCGCTGCTTCTGTTCCTCACCGACGTCAAGGCGATCGGGCTCGAGACCGCGCAGGGCCTCAACTTCACCGAGACCTTCTACTGGGACATGAACGACCAGACCCGCGCCTTCTCGAAGCGCTTCGCCGCGAAGATGAAGAATGGTGCACCGCCGACCATGGTGCAGGCCGGCGTCTATTCGGGCCTGCGTCATTACTTCAAGGCGCTGGAAGCGCTCGGCGGCAATCCGCACGACGGCGTCAAGGTCGTCGAGAAGATGAAGTCGATGCCGACCGAGGACGACCTGTTCGGCAAGGGCGAGATCCAGCCGAACGGCCGTACCATCCACAACGCCTATCTGTTCGAGGTGAAGAAGCCCTCCGAATCCAAGGCGCCGTGGGACTTCTACAAGCTGGTCGGTACGGTGCCGGGCGATCAGGCCTTCACGCCGTTGTCCGAAAGCAAGTGCGCGCTGTTGAAGAAGTAAGCGGCAATAACGGTTCGCCGGCCGACGCCGGCGAACCACGTGAGGAACGCTGAAGGGACTGGGTGCGGGATCGATGCAGGCTCTCTATGCACAGCTACTGGTGGGACTGATCAACGGCTCGTTCTACGCGCTGCTCAGTCTCGGGCTTGCCGTGATCTTCGGCATGCTGAACATCATCAATTTCGCCCATGGCGCGCTCTACATGATGGGCGCGTTCGTCGCATATTTTCTGCTCAACAACGATTACCTCAGTATCGGCTACTGGCCGGCGTTGATCATCGCGCCGATCGTGGTCGGCATCTTCGGCATGATCCTGGAGCGGACCATGCTGCAATGGCTGACCGGGCTCGACCACCTCTATGGCCTGTTGTTGACGTTCGGTATGGCCCTGATCATCCAGGGCGTGTTCCAGAACTATTTCGGCTCGTCCGGTCTGCCCTATGCCATTCCCGACCAGCTCAAGGGCGGCATGAATCTCGGATTCATGTTCTTACCCGTCTACCGCGGCTGGGTGGTCGTCTTCTCGCTGGTGGTGTGCCTCGCGACCTGGTTCCTGATCGAGAAGACCCAGCTCGGCGCGTACTTGCGTGCCGCGACCGAAAACCCGACGCTGGTGCGCGCCTTCGGCATCAACGTGCCGCGCATGATCACGCTGACTTACGGTCTCGGCGTCGGTCTTGCCGCACTCGCCGGCGTGCTCTCCGCGCCGATCAACCAGGTGCGGCCGCTAATGGGTGCCGACCTCATCATCGTGGTGTTTGCGGTGGTGGTGATCGGCGGCATGGGGTCGATCATGGGCTCGATCATCACCGGCTTCGCGCTCGGGGTGATCGAAGGCCTGACCAAGTATTTTTACCCCGAGGCCTCCAACACCGTCGTGTTCGTGCTGATGGTGCTGGTGCTGCTCGTGAAACCGACGGGACTGACGGGAAGGGCGGCCTGATATGACAGCCTTGACGGACGATACCCTGCCGATGACGGCGCGCGCGATGCGCGACGAGATGATCGTGTTCGTATTCATGGCGCTGGCCCTGGCTGCCGTGCCGTTCACCGGCATCTATCCGTTCTTCGTGATGCAGGCGCTGTGCTTCGCGCTGCTCGCCTGCGCCTTCAACCTGCTGATCGGCTATGGCGGTCTCTTGTCGTTCGGCCACGCGATGTTTCTCGGCACCGCCGGCTACTGCAGCGCGCATGCGCTGAAGGTGTGGGCCCTGCCGCCAGAGCTCGGCATACTCGCCGGCGTTGCCGCGGCCTTCGTGCTCTCGATCGTAACCGGCTACATCTCGATCCGCCGGCAGGGCATCTACTTCTCGATGATCACGCTGGCGCTGTCGCAGCTCCTCTATTTCATTTATCTGCAGGCGCCGTTTACGCATGGCGAAGACGGCATTCAGGGCATTCCGCAGGGCCATCTGTTCGGGATCTTCGATCTCTCCAAGCCAACTGTGCTCTATTACGTCGTGCTGGTAGGCTTCCTTGCCGGCTTCCTGCTGATCTACCGCATCATCAACTCGCCATTCGGCGAGGTCTTGAAATCAATCCGCGAGAATGAGCAGCGCGCGATCTCGCTCGGCTACCGCACCGATCAGTACAAGCTGCTGGCCTTCATTCTCTCGGGCACGCTGGCGGGCTTTGCGGGCTCACTGAAGGTGTTCGTGGCGCAGAACGCCTCGCTCACGGACGTGCACTGGTCGATGTCGGGTGAAGTCGTGCTGATGACGCTGGTCGGCGGTCTCGGGACCATTTTCGGGCCCGTGGTGGGCGCCTTCGTGATCATCGCCATGCAACAGTACCTGGCGAGCTACGGCCAGTGGGTGACGGTGATTCAAGGCGCGATCTTCGTGATCTGCGTGCTCACCTTCCGCCGCGGCGTCGTCGGCGAAATCGCGCATTACTTCCGGAGATCGCTTTAAGCGGTTGACTTAACGGTCATTTCCAAATGGGCAGCTCCATTACGTCACGAGCTTCAACCCGACGATGCCGCCGACGATCAGCCCAATGCTGGCGAGGCGCAGTGCCGTGGCCGGCTCGCCGAACAGGATGATCCCCAGCGTGGCGGTACCGACCGCGCCGATCCCGGTCCAGACCGCATAAGCGGTTCCAATCGGCAGCCACTTCAGTGCCAATCCGAGCAGGATGACGCTGCCAGCCATGGCGGCGAGCGTGAGCACGGATGGAACGAGCCGCGAGAAACCATCGGTGTATTTGAGGCCGATCGCCCAGCCGACCTCCAAAAGACCGGCGACAAACAGGATAGTCCAGGCCATGACGCCCCTCCGTTCAAGGCAGGGTCGTCCCCGCGACCGATGTGCTGATTAGAGGAAGGTCGTCCTTCCCACGGGGATATGGGGCTGGCCTTGGCGCCCCGCAATCACCAAATGATCCTTGATTAGCCCCGTTTTCCCTGCCAAACGCTCCCGCCATGTCCGACATCGCCATCACAGCCGAATCGCCGGCCCGTTCCCCGCTTGCTGCCGAAGTGGCGCGGCGGCGTACCTTTGCGATCATCTCCCACCCGGACGCCGGCAAGACCACGCTGACTGAAAAGCTGCTGCTGTTCGGCGGCGCCATCAATCTTGCAGGCCAGGTCAAGGCCAAGGGCGAGCGGCGTAACACGCGCTCGGACTGGATGAAGATCGAGCGCGAGCGCGGCATCTCCGTCGTTACCTCGGTGATGACCTTCGAGTTCGAGGGCCTGGTGTTCAACCTCCTGGACACGCCCGGCCATGAGGACTTTTCGGAAGATACCTATCGCACGCTGACGGCGGTCGACTCCGCCGTAATGGTGATCGACGCAGCAAAAGGCATAGAGGCGCGCACGCGAAAACTGTTCGAGGTCTGTCGCCTGCGCGACATCCCCATCATCACCTTCATCAACAAGATGGACCGCGAGAGCCGCGACGTTTTCGAGCTCCTGGACGAGATCGAAAAGACGCTGGCGCTCGATACCACGCCGATGACCTGGCCGGTCGGTCGCGGCCGCGACTTCCTCGGCACCTATGACGTCGTCAATGGCGGCCTGCGTCTGCTCGAAGGCGGTGGCGCCAAGACTGGTGCCGCCCAGCAGATCGAGATCGCCGAGCTGGCCAAGCTCAATGCCAATCTCGACGCCGCCGCCGTCAAGGACGAGCTCGAGCTCGTCACCGAGGCGTCCAAGCCATTCGATCTGGGGGCGTTTCGCGAAGGCCATCTGACACCGGTTTATTTCGGCAGCGCGCTGCGCAATTTCGGCGTCGGCGACCTCCTGGAAGGCCTTGGCAAATTCG
Organism: Bradyrhizobium sp. UFLA05-109; assembly: GCF_054185165.1. Lineage (NCBI taxonomy): Bacteria > Pseudomonadati > Pseudomonadota > Alphaproteobacteria > Hyphomicrobiales > Nitrobacteraceae > Bradyrhizobium > Bradyrhizobium sp. UFLA05-109. Next base: position 141,606 of record NZ_JBBIAR010000010.1, read on the forward strand.
CGCCCGAGCCGCGCGCGCAGGAGAGCGACCAGCGCAAGGTCGAAGCAACCGACCCACGCATGAGCGCCTTCGTGTTCAAGATCCAGGCGAACATGGATCCGAACCATCGCGACCGCATTGCCTTCGCGCGGCTGTGCTCGGGCAAGCTCAGCCGCGGCATGAAGGCCAAGCTCGTGCGCACCGGCAAGAGCATGCCGCTGTCGAGCCCGCAATTCTTCTTCGCGCAGGACCGCTCGGTCGCCGATGAAGCCTTCGCCGGTGACGTCGTCGGCATTCCCAATCACGGCACCTTGCGCATTGGTGACACGCTGACGGAAGGCGAGGATTTCACCTTCGTTGGCGTGCCGAGTTTTGCTCCGGAAATCGTCCGCCGCGTGCGGCTTACCGACGCGATGAAGGCGAAGAAGCTTAAGGAAGCGCTGCAGCAGATGTCCGAAGAGGGCGTGGTGCAGGTGTTCCGCCCGCGCGACGGCGCGCCAGCGCTGGTGGGCGTCGTCGGCGCGCTGCAGCTCGACGTGCTGAAGGCGCGGCTCGAGGCGGAATATTCGTTGCCGGTCGAGTTCGAGGTGAGCGAGTTCCAGCTTGCGCGCTGGGTCTCCTCGGATGACCGCAAGAAACTCGACACGTTTGTCGCCGCGAACACCTCCAGCATCGCCGACGACGTCGACGGCGACCCCGTGTATCTGGCCAAGAATGAGTTCTATCTCGGCTATACCAGGGAGCGCGCCGAGGGGATCGAATTCGCCAACGTCAAGGACGTGAAGAAGAAGGGGTAGGGCGCGGAGCCCTCTCTCTCTGCTGGAGCTTCAGCAAGGGCGGCAGGCCGCGCGACGACCACGAACTGAACGCGCGCATGTGAACGCCGGCGGGCTTGACGGGTCGACGGCCGGTGCCACGTTTGAAGCATGTGGCTTTGCGGTCTGGCGGTCATGTGGCGCTGCATCCTTGTTCTGCTCTTGGCGACGGTAACGTCGGTCTCTGCCGATGCGCGGTACCGACACTTCCATTCGATTCCGTACTTCTACCAGCCCTACGAGCCTTGCGGCGGACCATTTCAGGGGCCCTGCATCACCGAGATACCCTTTCCATTCGGCGAGACACTCCAGGTCACTGTCGAGACAGTTCCATCGCAAGCCGACAGCGCGAAGTACCAGAAGCCGGATCACGACCTCGACACGATCAGCGACCTGATGGCCCAGTTGCGCTCATGCTGGTCGCCTCCCTCGGTCGATCTTGCGCGGGAGGGCATGCAAATGTCGGTGCGTTTCAGTCTCAACAGGTCGGGCAGCTTGATCGGCCCGCCGCGCCTGACATTTGCGACGGCAGGCGCGTCGGCGGACACACGAACCACGTACCTGGATGCGATCAACGCGTCGCTGAATGCCTGCCTGCCGCTGAAGCTCACCGACGGTTTTGCCGGGGCGTTGGCGGGACGGCCGATCGCGATCCGCTACGTCGACAATCGCGAGCTGAACAAGCCCGGGACGCAGCAGTGATCCGCGAATGACGCATTGCGGGCGGCAGGCGTGAAGTGATACCCGATAGAGGGGGCGCTAATTGAGGGGACGACGTCATGGGTCTGCTGGTGATGATCCTGGGGCTTGCTTTGTTTTTCGCGGCCCACATCTTTACGACCAAGCGCGAGGCGCGCGCACAGGCGATCGCGCGGCTCGGCGAGGGCACCTACAAGATCCTCTATTCGGTGGTTTCGCTGGCCGGCCTTGCGATGATCGTGTGGGGTTTTGCCCAGTATCGTGCAACTGGCTGGATCGACGTCTGGTACCCGCCGAAGGCGATGAAGCATATCACCGTCGCCCTGATGCTGCCGGCGGTGATCCTGGTGGTGGCGTCCTACATCCGCGGCCGCATCTATGCGACGCTGAAGCATCCAATGCTGGCCGGCATCAAGCTGTGGGCGGCGGCGCATCTCTTGGCCAATGGCGATCTCGGCTCCATCATCCTGTTCGGCTCGTTCCTCGGTTGGGCGGTGTATGACCGGATCTCGCTGAAGCATCGCAAGGATGCTGGCGGCCCGCCGATTCCGGTCGGCGGCGTCACCAACGATCTGATCGCCGTCGCCGTCGGCGTCGTCGCTTATCTGGCGCTCGCCTTTGCCTTCCATCCCGTCGTGATCGGCGTTCCGGTGATGGGAGGTTAGAGCATGTTCCGGAAAAGTGTGAAGCGGTTTCTCCTCGCGACAAACGCAGAATGTGTTTGCGCGGAGATCATGCTCAAACAATAACCTAACGCGCGATGACGATTCATCCCAATCTCATCGCGCTTTAGCGACAGCCGATCAGCGCAAGACAAGACCGGCTGTCCATGCAGGGAAGGTGATGACAAAAAACAAGCCGGGAGCATCCCGATGGACTGGTCGCAATCTCAGCTTCCCCCGATGCGGCTCGAGGCGCGCTTCGCCGACCGCATGGTGAGCGCATTTTGTGAGCGGCCGAAAAGCATCTGGGCGATGATCGCGGAAGCAGCCGACCGCAATCCCGATGGTGAGGCGCTGATGTGCGGCAGCATCCGGCTGACCTGGCGGCAGGCCGTCGAGCAGTCGGCGCGGATCGCTGCCGGACTTCGCACGCTCGGTCTGCAACGCGGCGATCGCGTCGCGCTCCTGCTGGGCAACCGCATCGCATTTCCGCTGATCCTGTTTGCCGCCGCGCATGAGGGCCTCGTCACCGTGCTGCTGAGCACGCGCCAGCAGAAACCCGAGATCGCCTATGTGCTGGCCGACTGCGGCGCCAAGGTCCTGATGCACGAGGCGGCGCTTGCCGACCGTCTTCCGGAGCCGCGCGATGTCCCCGATGTCGTGCATCGTATCGCGGTCGACGATGACATGCGTTTGTCCGAGCTCAGCGATCACGCGCCTGCAGATGCGCCGGCTGATGTCGGCGAAGAGGATACCGCGATGATCCTCTACACCTCCGGCACCACGGGAAAGCCGAAGGGGGCGATGCTCGCCCATTGCAACATTATCCACTCCTCGATGGTCTTCGCGACTTGCCTGAAGCTCACGGCGGCGGATCGTTCGATCGCGGCGGTGCCGCTCGGTCACGTCACCGGCATCGTCGCCAACATCACGACGATGATCCGCTGCGCCGGCACGCTGATCATCATGCCGGAGTTCAGGGCGGCCGACTATCTCAAGCTCGCCGCGCGGGAGCGCGTCACCTACACGGTGATGGTGCCGGCGATGTATAATCTCTGTCTGCTCCAGCCGGACTTCGACAGTTATGATCTCTCGAGCTGGCGCATCGGTGGCTTTGGCGGCGCGCCGATGCCGATTGCGACCATCGAGAAGCTGGACGAAAAAATTCCCGGCCTGAAGCTGATGAACTGTTATGGGGCGACCGAGACAACGTCGCCGTCGACGATCATGCCGGGAGAGCTTACCGCACGCCACATCGACAGCGTCGGCTTGCCCTGTCCCGGCGCGCGGATCGTCGCGGTCGATACAGAGGGGCGCGAGTTGCCGCGTGGCGCGATCGGCGAGCTCTGGATCGGAAGCGCGTCCGTGATCAAGGGCTACTGGAATAATCCGAAGGCGACCGCCGAGAGCTTTACCGGCGGCTTCTGGCACTCCGGCGATCTCGGCTCGGTCGATGCCGAAGGCTTCGTCCGCGTCTTCGACCGCCAGAAGGACATGATCAACCGCGGCGGCCTGAAGATCTACTCCGCCGAGGTGGAATCCGTGCTGGCCGGACATCCGGCCGTGGTTGAGAGCGCGATCATCGCAAAACAGTGTCCGGTGCTCGGCGAGCGCGTCCATGCCGTGGTCGTCATGCGCGAGGCGGTTGCAGGCGAGACGCTGCGTGCCTGGTGCGCCGAGCGGCTCTCCGACTACAAGGTGCCAGAGACGATTTTCCTCACCGTCGACCCGCTGCCGCGCAACGCCAATGGCAAGGTGCTCAAGCGGCAGTTGCGAGAGACGCTGGCCGGATCATGAACTCCGGCCGGAACCCGGTAGGGGCGGCTGCGGAGGGTTAACGCCTTGATCCGGCTCGCTTTGCCTTGCCACCGCCATATCGATAGCGTATCGCAGCCGCGACGCGGGGACGGGATTCCTGACGCGAACGCTAAGGCGCGCGCTCCCGACCGGGCATGGGATTAGCATAAGTGTCTGAATTATTTGACGAAGTCGACGAGGAAGTACGTCGTGAACAGCTCAAGAAGCTGTGGGACAAGTATTCGATCTATTTTATCGCCCTGATGGTCCTGATCGTGGCCGCCGTCGGTGGGTGGCGCGGTTATCAGTACCTGGAGGCCAAGAAGGCCGCGGAGGCCGGCGCCGCCTTCGAGAAGGCAGTGGAACTGTCCGAGCAGAACAAGCATGCCGAGGCCGAGGCGGCCTTCACCGAGCTCGCCGCCAAGGCACCCGGAGGCTATCGCACCTTGGCGCGCTTGCGCGCCGCTGCCGAGGCTGCTGCACGCGACCCCAAGGCTGCCGTCAAGATGTATGACGATATCGCGGCCGACAGCAGCGCTGGTGCCGAGCAGCAGGCGCTCGCAAAACTCCGCGCCGCAGGGCTTCTGATCGATACGGCGCCCTATGCCGACATCCAGCAGCGGCTGGAGGCATCCGCCGAGGCCGGCTCTACCTTCCGCCATAGCGCACGTGAAATGCTGGCCCTGTCGGCCTGGCGTAATGGCGATGCGGCCGCCGCACGCAAATGGCTGGATGCGATTGCCGAAGATGGTGAAACCCCGCAGGGCCTGCGCTCTCGTGCCGAGGCCTTGCAGGCTCTGCTGCCGCCGGTCGCCAAGAGCTGACGGACCGAGAACAGTTGGACGAGACCTGAGATGCGCCGTACGCAACGTTTGATCGCAGCTGCCGTTCTGATCGCCTTCTCGGGCCTCCTTGGCGGCTGCTCGAGCGGCGGATTCGATCCGAGCGACCTTATGGACTGGCTCGACACCAAGAAGAAGCTGCCGGGCGATCGCAAGCCGGTCTTCCCCGAGGGCGTGCCGGGCCTGGAGCAGGGCGTGCCGAAAGATCTCTACAAGGGCGCTCAGCAGCAGCAGGACCAGCAGAATGCGGACGCCGCGGCTGCTGCTGCCGCACCGCCGCCCGAGCCGCCGAAATCCGCCAAGGCCGCGAAGTCGAAGAAGACCAAGCAACCGGCGGCAGCCGCCGCTGCGCCGGCCGAGGCGCCGGCTGGCGAAGTCGACGGCGAGGCCCAGCCCGAAGCGGCGCCGGCCCCCGCGGCACCGCCGCCGAAGCAGAAGATCGTCCGCAAGCGCACCACCGCGCCGCCGCCGGATCAGGATCAGACCAGCCAGCCCGCGCAATCGACCCAGACCACGCAGCAGCAGTCGCAGGGAGCTTTCCCGGCGCCGATGCCGAGCGGCAGCTTCACGCGCTGATATTTTTCACTGCATTGACAGGCGCAGCCTCGGCAGCGCACGAATGACCAATGTCTTTTACGATTGCCATCATCGGCCGGCCCAATGTCGGAAAGTCGACCCTGTTCAACCGCCTGGTGGGACAGAAGCTCGCGCTCGTCGATGACCTCCCCGGGGTGACCCGTGACCGCCGCGAGGGCGATGCAAAGCTCGGCGATCTCGCATTCACCATCATCGACACGGCCGGTCTCGACGAAGGCGCCAAGGGTTCGCTGACCGCGCGGATGCAGGAGCAGACCGAGACCGCGATCGCGCAAGCCGACGCACTGTTCTTCGTCATCGACGCCCGCGTCGGCCTCACGCCGACCGATCGCGCCTTCGCCGATTTTGCGCGCCGCGCCAACAAGCCGGTGCTGCTCGTTGCCAATAAGAGCGAGGGCAAGCACGGCGATGCCGGCGCGATGGAATCCTTTGCGTTGGGGCTCGGCGATCCCATCCAGATTTCCGCCGAGCATGGCGAGGGCATGGGCGAGCTCTACGATGCCTTGAGCAGGCTCCTGCCCGAGCCGCTCGATGAGGATGAGGTCGAGGACGAGGAGGAGCTGTCCGAGGAGGAGGCCGCCAGGCGCCCGATCCGGGTTGCGATCGTCGGCCGCCCCAATGCCGGCAAGTCGACGCTGATCAACCATCTGCTCGGCGAGGAGCGCCTCTTGACCAGCCCGGAGGCGGGCACCACGCGCGACTCGATCGCGGTCGAGATCAACTGGAAGGGGCGCAATTTCCGCGTCTTCGATACCGCGGGCCTGCGCCGCCGCTCGCGCATCGAGGAGAAGCTGGAAAAGCTCTCGGTCGCCGATGCCTTGCGCGCCGTGCGCTTTGCCGAAGTCGTCGTGCTGATGATGGACGCGCAGCACCATTTCGAGGAGCAGGATCTGCGCATCGCCGACCTGATCGAGCGCGAGGGCCGCGCCGTCGTGCTGGCGGTCAACAAATGGGACCTGATGGAAAGCAGGGGCGGCGGCGCGATCTCCAATCTGCGCCGCGATGCCGATCACTGGCTGCCGCAGGTCAAAGGCGTGCCGATCGTCGCCGTCTCCGGCCTGATGGGGGAAGGCATCGACCGCCTGATGCAGGCGATCCAGGACGCCTATGCGGTCTGGAACAGGCGCGTGCCGACATCGGCATTGAACCGGTGGTTCGAGCAGGCCATCCAGGCCAACCCGCCGCCGGCGGTTTCGGGGCGCAGGCTGAAGCTCAACTACATCACCCAAACCAAGGCGCGCCCGCCGAGCTTCGTGTTGTTCTGCTCGCGCGCCGACGCCGTTCCGCAGGCCTATTTGCGCTACCTCACCAACTCCATGCGCGACGCCTTCGAGCTGCCGGGCACGCCGGTGCGGATCACGTTGCGCGAGAAGGCCAACCCGTTTGCGCACAAGCGCAAGCGGCTGTCGTGAGCGGCAAGGCGGGTGAGACGATAAGCTCGGATGCTGCGCCGATCCGGCGCGGTGCGGTCGCCTTTATCTTCGTCACCATTCTGCTCGACATGCTCGCGCTTGGTGTGATCATGCCGATCCTGCCAAAGCTCATCGAGAGTTTCGTCGGCAACGACACCGCGCACGCGGCCCGCATCTTCGGCCTATTCGGCACCGCATGGGCGCTGATGCAGTTCGTGTTCTCGCCGGTGCTGGGTGCGCTGTCCGATCGCTTCGGCCGGCGGCCGGTGGTGCTTTTGTCGAACTTCGGCCTCGCCGCCGACTACGTGCTTATGGCGCTGGCGCCGTCCCTGATCTGGCTGTTCATTGGGCGCATCATCTCAGGCATCACGTCGGCGAGCATCTCGACCGCCTTTGCCTATATCGCCGACCTGACACCGCCGGAGCGCCGCGCCGCGGTCTTCGGCAGGATCGGTGCGGCATTCGGTGCGGGGTTCATCTTTGGCCCGGCGCTGGGCGGGCTGCTCGGCGATATCGATCCGCGGCTGCCATTCTGGGCTGCGGCGGTATTGAGCTTTGCCAATGCGATCTATGGTCTTCTAATCCTGCCGGAATCGCTCGCGCCGGACAGACGCTCGCCGTTCCGTTGGCGCCGCGCAAATCCGCTCGGCGCGCTGCATCTGTTGCGCTCGAACGCGGTGCTCGCGGGCCTCTCCGTCGTCAATTTCATCGCGCAGGTGGCGCACGTCGTGCTACCCTCGACCTTCGTGCTCTATGCGACCTATCGTTATGGCTGGGACTCCAAGACCGTCGGGCTCACCCTCGCGATGGTCGGCATCTGCGCCATGGTGGTGCAGGGGCTCGGCGTCGGCCCAATCGTGCGTGCGCTCGGCGAGCGCAACGCGCTGCTCCTCGGCTTGAGCTGCGGCGCCATCGGCTTTCTGATCTTTGGGAGTGCACCGACCGGCCCCTTGTTCTGGCTCGGCATTCCCGTGATGTCGCTGTCGGGCGTGTCAGGCGCGGCCGCGCAATCGCTGATGACGCGGCTCGTCGCACCCGATCAGCAGGGACAATTGCAGGGTGCAACCACGAGCGTGCAGAGCGTGTCGCAGCTCGTAGGACCCTTCCTGTTCACGCTGACGTTCTCCTATTTCATCAGCGGCAGCGCGTTCTGGCATCTGCCCGGCGCGCCGTTCTTGCTTGCGGCCGTATTGATGGTCATGGCGGTGATGATCGCGATGCGAACGCTGGCTGGTGCCAAATCACAGGAAGGGCGGATTAGCGAAGCGTAATCCGCCACACGATGAGAGAAGTGGTGGGTTACGCCTTCGGCTAACCCACCCTACGATACCATCGTTTACTTCTTCACCAGCGGACACTCGCTCGCCTCGAGTGGCTTGGCGGCGTCTTCCGGTGCGATGGTGGCGACCAGCTTGTAGTAGTCCCACGGGCCCTTCGACTCTTCCGGCTTCTTCACCTCGAACAGATAGGCTGGGATGAGGCGGCGGCCGTCTGCGCGCAGCGGGCCCTTGCCGAACAGCGGATCATCCGTCGGCAGTTCCTTCATCTTGGCGACGACCTTGGCGCCGTCATGCGGGTTGCTGCCCAGCGCGTCCATCGCCTTCAGATAATGCAGGATGCCTGCATAGAGACCGGCGACCGTCATCGACGGCATCGAGCCCTTCGGCGAGACCTTCTGGAAGCGCTTCGACCATTCGCGCGTCTGGTCGTTGAGATCCCAATAGAAGGACTCGGTGAAGGTCAGCCCCTGCGCGGTCTTGAGGCCGAGCGCGTGCACGTCGTTGATGAACAGCAGCAGCGCTGCGAGCTTCTGGCCACCCGCGACGATGCCGAATTCGGACGCCTGCTTGATCGCGTTGGTGGTATCGCCGCCGGCATTGGCGAGGCCGACCACCTTGGCCTTTGAGGACTGCGCCTGCAGCAGGAAGGAGGAGAAGTCTGACGTGTTGAGCGGATGCCTGACCGCGCCAAGCACCTTGCCGCCACTGGCGGTGACGACGGCGGAGGTGTCGCGCTCCAGTGCGTGGCCGAAGGCATAGTCCGCGGTCAGGAAAAACCAGGTGTCGCCGCCGGCCTTCGTGAGTGCCTTGCCGGTGCCGTTGGCGAGCATGTAGGTGTCGTAAGTGTAGGAGATCGTGTTCGGCGTGCACGCCTTGCCGGTGAGGTCGGCGGAGGCTGCGCCCGAGTTGAGCAGAACCGAGTTCTTCTCCTTGACCAGATTGTTTACGGCCAGAGCAACGCCAGAATTGGGTACGTCCGAAACGACGTCGACCTTGTCGTTGTCGATCCACTGCCTTGCGATGTTCACGCCGACGTCGGGCTTGTTCTGGTGATCGCCGGAGACGACCTCGATGGTCCAGCCCTTGGCCCTCATGCCGGAATCCTCGACCGCCATCTTCACGGCGGCGACCGAGTTCGGTCCGCCGATGTCGGCATAGAGGCTCGACATGTCGTTCAGCACGCCGATCTTGATGGTCTTGTCTTGGGCGGAAGCCGAGGTGGCGAAGCCGAGGCCGGCACAGGTCAACAGCGCGGCGTAGCGCCACGCGCGCAAATTTTTCATTGTATTCCCTCCAACTGTTGATGCCGGGACGGCCCTCTTGATTGGGGCTTTTGACCATCGGCGCGATCGGTCACGATCTTGATGTTCCCGATAGCCTGTCCTGATGCTTGCGGCAATGCGCTAATCGTAGCGGGCCGGCCGATCGGTTAACCCGATCGTCCTTCCACTGACTTAAATTTCATCAACCGGTCGCATGGCCGCGTGGCGGCCAGCATGCACGGACTTCAGGCCGGCGGACGGAAGCTCATTAGGGTGCGCGACTTGTAGTCGTAGAATTTGCCGGTTTCCGCCCAGTCGGGCGCGCACATCGGCACGATGAACTCCGCCGCCTGCTCGGGCGTGTCGAGCGTCAAGGGATCCTCGCCCGGCATCAGCGTCGCGCGCATGCGGGTGCGGATCGGCCCAGGATTGAAGAGGTTGACGCGCAGAGTGGTGCTCGCGGTCTCCTGTGCCCAGGCGCGCGCCAGCGTTTCCAGCGCGGCCTTGGAGGCGGCGTAGGGGCCGACATAGGCGGTCGCCTTGTTGGCTGCGCCCGAGGTGATGAACACCGCGCGGCCGGCGTCCGATTGTTTCAGCAGCGGCTCCATGCAGCGGATGAGCTGGAAATTCGCCGACACGTTGGTCGCCATCACGTCGGTGAAGGTCTTCAGCTCGATATGGCCGAGCGGCGAGGAGGGGCCGAGCACGCCGGCATTGCCGACGAGAATGTCGAGCTTGCCGTGGCGCTCGTGCAGTGCGGCGCCGAGCCGCGCGATACCGTCGAAGTCGGTGAGGTTGAGCGGTACCAGCGTGGCGCTGCCGTCTGATTTCCGTATCTCGTCGTCGAGCTCTTCCAGCCCGCCCTGCGTACGCGCGACGGCGACGATGTGCGCGCCGGCTTTCGCCAGCGCGATTGCGGTGGCGTAGCCGATGCCGCGCGAGGCGCCGGTGACGAGAGCGATGCGATTGGCGAGGGGCTTTGTCATGGCGGGGTTTTACAGGCGTGGATGGCCGAGACAAGCCCCCGCTTGGTCGTCATTCCGGGGCGATGCGAAGCATCGAACCCGGAATCTCGAGGCCCCACAATGCGCAATTGCGCATTGGGGTTCGGTCCTGCGGACCGCCCCGGGATGACGGCTACGCCGTCAACTCGCTTCCGCCAGCAGCGACAATTGCCGCGGCTGCTGCTCGGTCTGGGTCTGGTCGGTGAGATGCGTCGGATAGGCGCCGGTGAAGCAGTGATCGGAGAACTTCGGATTGGCCGGGTCGCGGCCGGGCTCGCCCATCGCGCGGTACATGCCGTCGATCGACAGGAAGGCGAGCGAGTCCGCGCCGATGATCTCGCGCATCTCTTCCAGCGAATGCGTTGCGGCGAGCAGGCCGCCGCGATCGGGCAGGTCGATGCCGTAATAGTCGGGATAGAGGATCGGGGGCGATGCGAGACGGAAGTGCACTTCGGTCGCGCCCGCATCGCGCATCATGCGTACGATTTTCTTCGAGGTGGTGCCGCGCACCAGGGAGTCGTCGATCAGGATGATGCGCTTGCCTTCGATCGCGGCGCGGTTCGCCGAATGCTTCATGCGCACGCCGGATTCGCGGATCGCCTGCGTCGGCTGGATGAAGGTGCGGCCGACATAGTGGTTGCGGATGATGCCCAGCTCGAACGGCACGCCGGAGAACTGGCTGTAGCCGACTGCAGCGGGCACGCCGGAATCCGGCACCGGCACCACCACGTCGACCGGCACATGGCTCTCCCTGGCGAGTTGCGCGCCAAAGGCCTTGCGAACCTCGTAGACCGAGCGGCCGTGGACGATGGAATCCGGACGCGAGAAATAGATGTATTCGAAGATGCAGGGGCGCGGCGCCATCGGCGGGAACGGCTTGTGGACGTCCTGGCCGTTCTCGTCGAACACGATGACTTCGCCGGGCTCGATGTCGCGCACGAAGCGCGCACCGATGATGTCGAGCGCGCAGGTCTCCGACGTCAGGATCGGGCAGCCGTCGAGCTCGCCGAGCACGAGGGGGCGGATGCCGCGTGGATCGCGCGCACCGACCAGCTTCTTGTTGGTAACCGACACCAGCGCATAGGCGCCTTCGATCTCGCGCAGCGCGTCAATGTAGCGTTCGATGAAGCGGTTGCGCTTGGAGCGCGCGACCAGGTGCAGGATCACCTCGGTGTCGGTGGTCGACTGCATCATCGCGCCGTTCCTGACGAGCTCGCGGCGCAGCGTCAGGCCATTGGTGAGGTTGCCGTTATGGGCGACCGCAAGGCCGCCGGCATTGAGCTCGGCGAACAGCGGCTGCACGTTGCGCAGGATCGTGGCGCCGGTGGTGGAGTAGCGGACATGGCCGACCGCGACACTGCCGGGCAGGCGGTCGATCACTTCGCGGCGGGAGAAGGTGTCGCCGACGAGACCGAGGCGGCGTTCGGAATGAAAGCGGGAGCCGTCGTAGGAGACGATGCCGGCGGCTTCCTGGCCGCGGTGCTGAAGGGCGTGGAGGCCGAGGGCGGTAATGGCCGCGGCGTCGGGATGGCCGTAGATGCCGAACACGCCGCATTCCTCGCGCAGCGTATCCCCCTCGAGATCGTCCTGAAGCTCGAGCCCGGCCGGGGGGAGGTCGAGATCAAGCTGGGCGTTCCAGTCGGGGTTTTGCATCTCGTCCATCGCGCCTCTCTTCGGGCTCAATTCAACGCGCCGCGGGTTTCTCGATCAGCTTTTTAAGGCTGTCGCGAGCCGGTTTACTGTAGCCGTCGCTGCCGCCCGGAGGCTGCTGCTCGGTATCAGCTTGATCATCATCTGGTTTGTTTTTCTTGAATCTCTTCAAGATGGTGTTCTCGGGGTCATCCGGCAAGAGCGACATCAGCCAATCTCCGGTTCCCTGCAAGACCACACGGGACTTCGCCCCCGTCACCCAGTCCGGGCGCTGCTTGTCCGGGACCAGCCAGGTGAAGAACAGGAAGGCGACCACGACGATCAGGAGGCCGCGGGCCAGGCCGAACAGGAAGCCCAGGGTACGGTCCAGCGCGCCGATCCGGGAATCCAGAATCATGTCGGAGATCCGGACCGTGATCACGGAGACCACAATCAGCGTGCCGACGAACACGCCAGCCACAACCACGACGCTCGCGACCGTGTCGTTGTTGAAATAGGTCTTTGCCGTCGGCAGCAGCTTCGAGAATGAATAGAGGGTCACGATTGCCGCCGCGCCCCAGGCCGCGATCGACAGGATTTCGCGCATGAAGCCACGGACCATGGCGAGCAGACCCGAGATCAACATCACGCCGAGCAGGATCAGATCAAGGAGTGTAATCGGCATCGGCTGGTCTGGTCCGCTCGTACTCTCAATGCTCAGCGAATCGATGTTTTGGCCGCCGCCCTAAGTGAGGGGCAGACGGTGTTCCCGGCAAGTCCGGAACCATGCAATCCCGCTGCTTTGTGACGGCTGTATAGCGGCGGGGCCGGGGATCGTCACCTCCACCTAGCCCTCTCCACGGCGGAATCTGGCAGGTGTGGCATTTTTCTCGGGCTGACTTGCGGATTCGCCCCGGCGAGAGCCGCGGGCGGCGATCTCGGCGACCAGCGTGGTCAGGCTGTTCACGGCGTTGAGCGACAGCCCGGCGTCACCGCCGGCCTCGCCCCGGGCCGATTCGGGCAGTACGGCGCGGCTGAAGCCGAGTTTCGCGGCCTCCTTCAGCCGTGAGGGGGTCTGGGCCACGGGCCGCACCACGCCGGAGAGCGAAATCTCGCCGAAATAGACGGCATCGGTGGGTAACTGTGCGTTAACCAGGGATGAGACCAGGGCCGCCGCTGCCGCCAGATCGGCTGCCGGCTCATGGATGCGAAGGCCGCCTGCGACGTTCAGGTAGACGTCGTGGCCGGACAGCTTGACCCCGCAATGGGCCTCCAGCACCGCCAGCACCATGGAAAGCCGGCTCGGGTCCCAGCCGACCACCGCGCGGCGCGGGGTGCCGAGCGAGGTGGGCGCCACCAGCGCCTGCAATTCGACCAGCACGGGGCGGGTGCCCTCGATACCCGCAAACACGGCGGTGCCGGGGGTGCCGAGGTCGCGCTCGGACAGGAACAGCTCGGAGGGGTTGGTGACCTCGCGCAGACCCAGACCCGTCATCTCGAACACACCGATCTCGTCGGTGGGGCCGAAGCGATTCTTCACGGCGCGCAAGATGCGGAATTGCTGCGAGCCTTCGCCCTCGAAGGACAACACGGCATCGACCATGTGCTCGACGACGCGGGGACCGGCGATCTGCCCGTCCTTGGTGACGTGGCCGACCAGGATGATGGCGGCTCCCGTCTTCTTGGCGAAGCGGATCAGGGCCTGTGCGGAGGCGCGAACCTGCGTCACCGTGCCGGGCGCGGACTCGACCGTGTCGGTCCACATGGTCTGGATCGAGTCGATCACGATCAGGCGGGGGACCGAGCCTTCCGACAGCGTCGAGATGATGTCCTCGACCGACGTCTCCGCGGCGAGCTGCACCGGCGCGTCCGACAGCCCGAGCCGTTCGGCGCGCAAGCGCACCTGCGCGATCGCCTCCTCGCCGGAGATGTAGACGATCCGGTGGCCGGCGCGCGCCAGCAAGCTGGTCGCCTGCGTCAGCAGCGTCGACTTGCCGATGCCGGGATCGCCGCCGACCAGCAGCACCGAGCCGCGCACGAAGCCGCCGCCGGTGACGCGGTCGAGCTCGGTCATCCCCGAGGACAGGCGAGGGGCGTCGGGGCTCTTTCCCGCCAGGCTCTCCAGCGCGAAGGTGCGCCCCTTGCGCTTGGAGCGGATCGACACCGGCACGTTGCCGGTCGCGTCCTCCTCGGCCAGCGTGTTCCACTCGCCGCAGGCCTCGCACTTGCCCTGCCAGCGGTTATAGGCCGCGCCGCAGTTCTGGCAGACGAAGGAGAGCGTGGATTTGGCCATGGGAACTGGTGAATCGGTGTCAGGGGGATTGGGTGGCGTTCCATAGCATGGAGAGGCCCGCCGCGACCATGATGGCGTCCATCACCAGTCGGAACACGTCCGGCTTCATGTGCAGCACGAAGCGCTTGGCGATGAAGGCGCCGAACATCAGCGAGGAGCCTGCGATGAGGCCCTTGATGGCGACGTCGCCGGTCAGCGCGCCGAAGCGCTCGAAGGTCACGGACTTCGACAGATAGAGGCCGAGCGAGGAGGCGGCCTCGGTCGCGAGGAAGGCGCCCTTGGCGAGGCCATAGAACAGGAACAGCGGCACGCTGAGCGGGCCGGTCGAGACCACGATGCCGGTGAGATAGCCGATGATCGCGCCGCCGATCGCCAGATGCCAGAGATTGGCCTTCAGATCGTGCCGCGCGAGCCAGTGCCGCACCGGCACCATCGCGATCAGGAAAATCCCGATCGCAACATCGACCGCGTGCGAGGGCAGCGCCAGCAGCGTCCGCGCGCCGAGCGCTGCGGCGGGAATGCCCGTGATGGAATAGGCAGCACACGCCCTCCAGTCGACCTCGCGCCACCAGGCGAGGATCCGCGACAGGTTCGCCATCACGGCTGCGACTGCCATGATCGGCACCGCTTCCTTCGGCCCATATTCATAGACCAGTACCGGCATCAGCATGATCGACGACCCCGTGCCGACGATGCCGGAAATGGTGCCGGCGACCAGGCCGACGATGAGGACGAACAGGAAGGCCAATTGGAACGGCTCCGGGAATCGGGGCGAGTGTAGCCAAATCTTGCCGCAACTCGGACCGCTTCGCCTGCGTGACAAAAATCTCGAAAACAACCCCATGCAAAGTAGACGGAGGGCCAGTGTGACGCGCTCCGCGAAACCCTCTGGCACGGGCACAGGCCGGCATTGCCCGGCCGGGCGCTGCCTCCAAACCGGGCAGTGCGCCGCAGCACATGCTGACAGCATGTTGGCAGCAGGCCTCGGCTACGACCATCTCCTGACATTTTTGGGAACCAGGAGCGGGCCATGCCGGTCGAGGGAAGCTGCCATTGCGGGGAGACGGTGTTTGAGGTTACGGAGCCGCCGGCCAGCGTGACGCGCTGCACTTGCTCGCTCTGCGCCAAGCGGGGGGCGCTATGGGCCTATTACAAGCCGGCGCAGTTTCGCTTGCTCTCTCCGCAGGAGAACGTCGCGACCTATCAATGGGGCAGCCGCACCGTTAAACATCATTATTGCGCGAGTTGCGGCTGCGGCACCTATTCGGAGTCGCCGGACTGGTCGACCGGCAAGCCCGACTTCGACAATCCCAAGGTCGCGATCAACGCGCGTTTGTTCGACGATTACGATCTCGATGCGGTGCCGGTGAACTTGATCGACGGCAAGAATTTGTGGTGAGGGCGCGTACTCGGAGGCGCGAAAACGCACCCAAAATCGCCCGAGGATCCGGTTCAGATTCAATGACCAAAGTAGACGAGCATGGATACGATTGCTGCATACAGGACCGAACGTAGAAGGACACTCGAACGCCCCCATCGTCTTTCAACGGAGGCCACGTTCTGCCTGAGCCAGTATTGCTCATACCAATCAGGCTGAACCCGAAATGCGCGCATCGTGGCTTGTTCGAATTGATTTGGGTGAGCCTCTTTCGGCTGCATGACACGTCCTTTATGCAGCCGGTTCGTTTTTGAACCGGCTGCGCGGTCTTGCTCACGGCGAGACGACGGCGCCGCGTGGGTCGAAAGCGCGATTGGAGGAGACGTAGTCGATCTCGCCGCGCCCGATACCGAGATCGAAGAGTTCTCGATCGCTCAGACCGTCCAAGCTGGCGCGCAACTTCCCGCGTTTGCGCCATTCGAGAAACGCTTCGCGGCAATGCGCGAGGATCGTGAAGCCAAACCGCACCGTCACGACTGTCCGCCGTGACTCCAACGAGTTAAGGGCCGTTGTCATCGGGCTACCTCCCGGCGTTTCGCTGGGTCAGGATGCCCGGATGCGGCCGAGCACGCTTGACGGGCGGCTTACATTTTCCTTACCGGCGGCTTATTCTTTCGCGTCAGACCGTGCCGTGGCGACCTCGAAGGGCAATCGAGGGAATATCCCTTGCGCTATTTGTTCGAGCACTACGCGTTCGACACCGACCGGCGCGAGCTGCGGCGCGGAGATGACGTGGTGCCGACAGCGCCTCAGGTATTCGATCTGCTCGATTACTTGATCTGCAACAGGGCGCGCGTGGTCAGCAAGGACGATCTCGTCAACGCCATCTGGAAGGGACGTATCGTATCCGAGGCGGCGCTGACGACCCGCCTCAACGCTGCGAGAAGCGCGATCGGCGATACCGGCGAGGAGCAGCGCCTCATCAAGACGTTGCCACGAAAGGGTTTTCGTTTCATCGGGACGGTTCGCGAAGAGAATCTGCATTCGGGCGCGACAGGGATCTCGGTCCGCCCCACGGGATCGGCGGAGGCTGCCCTCCCACCTGACAGGCCCTCGATCGCGGTACTGCCGTTCGAGAACATGAGCGACGATACCGAGCAGGACCATTTCACGGATGGGATCGTCGAGGAGATCATCACTGGGCTCGCCGGCTTCCAATGGCTGTCGGTAGTCGCCCGCAATTCGAGCTTCGCCTACCGGGGGCGTGCCATCGATGTGAGGCAGATCGGTCGCGAACTCGACGTCCGCTTTATCCTGGAAGGTAGCGTGCGCAAGACAGGGGATCGCATTCGCATAACGGGTCAGCTCATCGATACGGCGACGGGCACGCACGTCTGGGCCGATCACTTCGACGGCGGCCTGGAACATGCTTTCGATCTGCAGGACCAGGTGACGGCCAGCGTGGTCGGTGCGATCGAGCCGGTCGTCCTGCGGGTCGAGACCCGGCGCGCGACACGGAAGCCTGCGGCTACGTCGTGGGAGCGTTTGATGCACGGATTTGCGGTGCAAAGACGGTTGACCAGGGAGGCCAATGCGGAAGCGCTGCAAATCTTTCAGCGGGAAATACAGATCGACCCGGACTCAGCCGCGGGCTATGCGTTCGCCTCGCAGTGCTACACTTGGGCGAAGTCGTTCGGTTGGTTCACCGATCACGCGGCCGAATCCGCTGAAGGCGCGAGACTTGCCCGACGAGCGCTCGACCTCGGAAGGGATGATCCGCTATTCCTGACCGCGGCCGGTTTTGGCCTGGCGTATCTGCAAGGCGATCTCGACGTTGCAACGGATGCGGTCGCCCGTGCGCGGGCGCTCAACCCGAACTCCCCCGCCGCTTTGGGCCTGCATGGCTGGATTCATGTATGGCGCGGTGAGCCCGAGCTCGCGCTGGCCAACGTCGAACGTGCGCTGCTGTTGAGCCCTTCCGATGTCTTCGCCTTCGCATGGTGGTGTGTCGGCGCCTATGCGCATTTTGCCTGCGGCAGAAATGACGACGCACTGTCATGGGCAGAGCGGACTTCGCGGGAGCATCCCGGCTACCTTCCGGCCGCAAGGATGATTGTCGCCAGCGCCGCGCTCGGCGGCCGGCCAGAGAGCCCTGAGATGTCGTTAGCCCGCCTGCGTCAGCTCGATCCGATGCTCCGTCTTTCCAATCTCAGGGAGCAAATGCCGTTCCGCCGCGCCGAGGATCTCGCCAGGTTGACGGACGGCCTGCGAAAAGCAGGGCTGCCCGAGTAACGGCCCAGCTCCAGCATTGCCGGCTTCTGGCCCATGGCGGAAACGATCAGAGGCGCGACCGACATCTGGTTCGAGCGAGCCAAACCGACGAGTTGCTGCATCTGAGAGGCGATATGCGAAAACGTGAAAGCGAGACGATAGCTTTCGGGCGTTAAGTAGACAAAGCTGAAGCTTAGGGGAATGTGGCCCTTCTGCCCCTAACGGACGGGCCGATTGACCGGTCATTATGCGTTGGTCTCTAAAAGGAGATTGATATGTTTGAATCCGAGCAGTTCATTGCCGACTGCCGCGCAGCTTTCGCAACGGACCCAACCCACAAGGCAGTTCGTGAAGTCCTTGCGCGCGCGGTGTCCGATCCGGCGGCAGTCCTCAAAGGGCTTGGTGAACCGAAGCGCCCCGAAAGCCGCACGCTCTTCCATTCGGGCTCACTTACAATCCTCAACGTAGTATGGGCGCCGGGTATGATGGTGATGCCTCATGATCACCGCATGTGGGCCGTGATCGGCGTTTACTCAGGCCGAGAAGACAATATCTTCTGGCGACGCATTCCAAGCACGCCACACAAAGTCGAGGCAGCGGGCGCGAAGGCCCTCTGCGAAAGAGACGCCGTGGCACTCGGTCCCGACATCATCCACTCGGTCATCAACCCGATCGATCGGTTGACCGGTGCAATCCACATCTACGGCGGCGATTTCCTTGCAGTCGAGCGCAGTGAATGGGACTCGCTGACCCTCGACGAGCACCCCTTGGACCGCGAGCAGAGGCGCCGCATGTTTGAGCAGGCGAATGCACGTTACGAGGCCAGTCAACGGATTTGATCAAAGGCACCACCGACATCTGCTTCGAGAGCAAGATCGACGAGTTGCCGCATCTGGCCCGTCAGCGGAAATCGCCCGCGTGGGCCTACCTCAGCACGACCCATGCTGGTCCCAACTCGCTGGAGTCAGAACACATCGATGGTAGGGAACTGGGCATCCCCTGTGATGCAATCCCAGAGGTAGATTGCAAGGCCGATGTCTCCGGTCCAAAGCGAATATCGACCACGACCGGCAACCATCCGAGCGCCGCGATACTGGACGATGGCAGTCATGGCGAACTGGCGCGCGCGGTCGAGCCAAATCGGGTCCTTCGTGCGTCGGTAGAGTTTGAGGAATGCGTAGCCATTTCCACCCGTGCCGTGGCAAAGGTTCGAGCCCTTTGTTAGCGGTCCGGCGGCCCAGGCAAAGCGCCCGCCATCCAACAGAAGCGCGTCAAATTCTGGCGTAGCGAAGGGCGCGTCAGCAAAGGTCGTCACCATTCCCGGCGCACCGTGACAGTGCTGACATATGAAAAGCCGCTTCTCGCGCTTGCTTCTCGGGCCCCACGTCGTTCCGACATCGTACCGCCACGCGTTCGCTTCAAGCGACTTCGGCACAAATTCGGCTATGTGCGCCTGCTGTGGCGGCGTCAACCAATCCCATCCGAGCAATAATGGAATAACGTTGCCGGCGAAGCCGTGAACGGGCCCGAGAAAGCGATCTTTGGCACCGTAAAGATCCTGGGTCCAAAGTGGGCCTTGTGGCGTGTCCTCCAGTTCGGCTAACAGCCGCGCTGCCTGCACTTCGAAGAGGCCGCGCCAGCGCGTTTCCCCTGTCATCTCGCCCATATGGACTGCCGCTACCATCGACCCCGGCATACCCCACATGAGTTCTCGGATAGGCAGTCCATTGTTTGCTTCGGCGCGCCTATAAACCAGGTCGGCGAGGCTCGATGTCGGCTCAAGGCGCATTGCAAGAAGTGCCGCGCCCATGTCGCCGCGAAGCAGCGAGCCATGCTTCTCATAATCGGTCGGCGAACTGGCTTCGTGGTCGATGATTGTCCGCTCCATCAGCTTTGGCAGCACAGAGCGAAAGTCTTTGGCGACGCGGGTAGCACCTATGCGGTGTAAGTAATCTAGCGCCCAAATGACCCCTGCGGCGCCTTTGTAGAAGCTAGGGTCGCCATCGCCCGTCCCATCGTCACTCGGGTGAGCCGGCCAGAAGATGTCGGGACGGAAATGTGCGGTCGCATCGGCTGCAATTTCTTCAATTGCGGCCCGAACAACCAATTCATTCCAGGTGTCCTGGGCAAGCGGACGATGACGTCCGGGGGTAATCATTGCGTAGGGGTCCTGAGCGTTGTCCATCTGTACGTCAGATGAGGCAAGTAAGGATCGCACTATCGAACGAAGCTATCCAAAAGCGTGCCGCGTGGCAAACCAAGGTAGTGGATTTGCGAGCACGCACCTAACGCAGCACCACCCACGCCGGCGCGTGATCGCTGGCACCGTCTTCGCCACGGATGTTCTTGTCGACGCCGGCTTTGCTCAGGCGCGGCGTGAGGGCGGGGCTGAGCAGGAGGTGATCGAGCCTGAGGCCCGCGTCACGTGGCCAGCGGTTACGCTTGTAGTCCCAGAAGGTGTAGATTCGTTTCTCGGGATGGAGCGTGCGGAGCGCGTCACACCAGCCTTGCGCGACGAGTGAAGCGAACGCGGCGCGGCTCTTGGGCTGGATCAGGGCGTCCTTGTCCCAGGATTTCGTCGGATAGATGTCGAGCGCGGTCGGAGCGACGTTGTAATCGCCCGCGAGCACGACCGGCAGGTCCTGTTTGAGGAAGCTTTTTGCGTGACGCTTCAGGCGCGCGAACCAGTCGAGCTTGTAGTCGAATTTCGGTCCAGGCTGCGGGTTGCCGTTCGGCAAATAGATGCTGGTGAAGATGATGCCGCGCACGGCGGCCTCGATGTAGCGCGCCTCGAGGTCGTCAGCGTCGCCGGGCAAGCGGTCGCGGGTCAACACCGGCTCGGCGTTGCGCGCGAGAATGGCGACGCCGTTCCAGGTCTTTTGTCCGCGCCAGACTGCGCCGTAGCCGGCCTTTTTGATGGCCGCCGCCGGAAATTCGCCATCACTAGCCTTCAATTCCTGAAGCGCGACGACATCGGGTTTCGCTGCATGGATCCATGCCAGCAGATTGGGCAGGCGGCGATTGATGTTGTTGATGTTGAATGTCGCAATCTTCATGTAGAGCTAACCGGCTCCTGCCTTCTGTCACCGGAGATACAATGTCCAAGTTGAAGTTTGCCGCCATCGTCGTCGCCGTCGCGTTCTCCGGAGCGGCCTCGGCACAATCGTCCGATCCGCGCGGCGCGTGCAAGGCGGATTATGACAAATTCTGCGCCGGCATCGCTCCTGGCGGCGGCAAGATCATCGCCTGCCTCAACGCCAAGCGCGATCAGCTCAGCGCGGCCTGCAAGACGGCGCTCGACAGCAGGAAGAAGTAGAGACTCGTGTCCCGGACGCGGCGCAGCGCTCCTGGCGATGCGAAGCATCGTCCAGTGCGGTGCGACGCAGAGCCGGGACCCGGAAGGCGGCACGGTTACAATGCGGAAAGATGGGCCCTGGCTCTGCAGCGCACCGCTGAAGTAGCGCTGCGCTGCTTCCGGGGCACGAGAGAATGTCGGTTAGGTCGGCAGCGGCGGCGGGCTCGCGGGCTGCTCGATCGGCGGCGGGGAGGGCGGCTGCTCGGCTGCCTGTACGGGCTCCGGCTTCGCCAGCGGCTCCACCACATTGCCGCCCTTGTAGACCCGGGCATAACGGTGGCCGAGGCTCGTCAGCACCTCGTAGCCGATGGTGCCGAAATGATGCGCGAGCTCGTCGACGGTGATGCCTTCGCCTAGCAACGTTACCATGTGGCCGCGCCGCACCGCGTTCGGCGGCAGATCGGTGATGTCGATCGCGATCAGATCCATGGAGACGCGCCCCGCGACCGGACAGCGTTTGCCGGCCACGATCACCTCGGCGCCGCGGGTGCCGTCATTGGAGCTGGCGGCTCGGAAGTAGCCGTCGGCATAGCCGACCGCGATGATCGCGAGCTTCGTGGGGCGCCGCGCGCTCCAGGTGCCGCCATAGCCGACCGTCTCGCCGCGTTCGATGTTGCGGATCTGCACGATGCGCGCCTTGAGATCGACCACGGGCTGCATCGGATTGTCGGCCTCCGGCGTCGGGTTGACGCCGTAGAGCGCCGCGCCCGGCCGCACCACGTCGAACTGGAAGGGAGCGCCCAGGAAAATGCCGGAGGAATTGGCGAGTGTGGCGGGAACGCCGGCGAACTCGCTCGCGATGGAGCGGAAGGTGGCGAGCTGCTTGGCGTTGACCGGGCTGTTGAGCTGCTCGGCGGAGACCAGATGGCTCATCACCAGCGTGATGCCGTGATCGCCGGCATTGATGCGCGGAATGATGGCCTGCGCCTCCTGGAGTGTCAGCCCGAGCCGGTTCATGCCGGTGTCGACGTGAATGGCCGCGCCCCCGGTCCAGCCCGTGCGTCGGCAGAACACATCCCATTCAGCGAGCTCGTTGAGATCGCCGATCACGGGGCGGCAATCGATCTTGGCGTAGTGCTCGCCGGTGTTCTGGAAAAAGCCGCCGAGCACATAGATCGTCGCGGTCGGCACCGCCGCGCGGGCGATGCGTGCTTCCTCGATCGTCGCGACGAAGAAGGTCTTGCAGCCAGCTCCGTACAGCGCGCGCGCCACCGGCTCGGTACCGCAGCCATAGGCGTCGGCCTTGATCACGGCGGCGCATTCGGCGGGCACCGCGGTCTTCTCGAGCTTGCGCCAGTTGGCGACGATCGCGTCGAGGTCGACGGTGAGCACGCCGCCATGGGCGGCGAGCGGCGCGGCCTGGTTGGCCTCCTCGGAGAGGAAGCCGGTTTGCGGGATGAGATTCGGAGCGGACGCCGCTGTCATGGCGCCGTTTTACGCAAGAGGCCGGTCTGGTTCAAGGAACTCAATAGTCGTTGTTGCTGCGAGCCGGCAGCTGGCTGTCGGGCGCAAGGTCGCCGAACCGCGTGACCGAGGCTTCAAACGCGAGATCGACGGTGCCTGTAGGGCCGTGGCGCTGCTTGCCGATGATGACTTCGGCTTTTCCGTGCGCAATACTCATGTCAAGCTGCCACTTCTCGTGTTCAGGCGTGCCCGGGCGCGGCTCCTTCATGGCGAGGTAATATTCCTCGCGGTACACGAACAGCACGACGTCGGCGTCCTGCTCGATTGATCCGGATTCACGCAAGTCGGACAGCTGCGGCCGCTTGTCGTCGCGAGATTCGACCTGGCGCGAGAGCTGGGACAACGCGATGACGGGAACGTTGAGTTCCTTGGCGAGCGCCTTCAGGCTGGTCGTGATCTCCGTGATTTCCTGCACGCGGCTGTCGCTGGCGCGCTTGCCCGAGCCTGACAGCAGCTGGATGTAGTCGATCACGAGGAGATCGAGGCCCTTCTGGCGCTTCAGCCGACGCGCGCGTGCCATCAGCTGTGCGATCGACAGGCCGCCGGTCGCGTCGACGTAGAACGGCAGCGACTGGAGCTCGATCGAGACCTCCCGGATCTTGTCGAAATCGGCTTCCGAGATGCCGCCGCGGCGGATGTGGGAGGAGGGAACGCCGGTGCGCTCGGCCACGATACGCGTGGCGAGCTGGTCGGCCGACATTTCGCAGGAGAAGAAACCGATCACGCCGCCATTGGCGGCCTTCAGGGTCCCGTCGGCCTGAAGCTCGCCGACATAGGCCTTGGCGACATTGTAGGCGATGTTGGTCGCCAGCGATGTCTTGCCCATGCCCGGGCGTCCAGCCACGATGATGAGGTCGGAGTGCTGGAGGCCGCCCATCTTGGTGTCGAGGTCCCGCATGCCCGTCGAGATGCCGGACAGCTTTCCGTCGCGCTGGAACGCCTTTGCCGCGAGGTCGACCGCGACTGCCAACGCCTGCGAGAACTTCTGGAAGCCGCCGTCATAGCGGCCGGATTCGGCGAGCTCGTAGAGGCGTCGCTCGGCGTCCTCAATTTGCGCTCGCGGCGCGAAGTCGACCGGCGCGTCATAGGCCACATTGACCATGTCCTCGCCGATGCCGATCAGGTCGCGCCGCAACGACAGGTCGTAGACGGTGCGACCATAGTCCTGGGCATTGATGATGGTGGTCGCTTCCGCCGCAAGCCGCGCCAGATATTGCCCGATGGTCATGCCGCCGATGTCGGTATCGGCGGGCAGGAACGTCTTCAGCGTCACCGGCGTGGCGATCTTGCCCATCCGGATCAGGCTGCCGGCGGTCTCGAAGATGGTCTGGTGGAGTGGTTCGAAGAAGTGCTTTGGCTCGAGGAAGTCGGAAACGCGGTAGAAGGCGTCGTTGTTGACCAAAATGGCGCCCAGAAGGCTCTGTTCCGCCTCGATATTGTGCGGTGCGCTCCGGTAGGCGGGGGTTCCGGCGTCGGGCGCGAGTTTCAGGACGGTCGAATCAGTCAGGGCCATGGTCGGATGTGCTTAGCAACTTTTCCGGCGGGATGCGGGGCGGCGATTAAGGCGCCCGCGGCTCCCAAAGCGGAAGCGAAAGCTGGTTGCTATCAACCGGTCTTTAAAATGGTGGATGATTAGCAGTCGCAGCATGGGCGATGCTTGACTGATGCTTTGCGGATTTCGCCCCGGGCGCCTTGATCTGGCTCAGGCCGGGTCACGGAAAAATCCGGATGATGTGAACCTTATGTGTCGGCGCGCAGACCTATTTTGCAGGCGCGTGGCGCGCTTGCCGGCCGACTGTTCAGACGATCAGCAGGTAGACCAGCGCAACCAGGGCGGCGGCAACGCCCGTGGCGATCAAGGCATAGTCGGTGCGGAGATCGTCCTGCACGTCGAAGGAGGTTTGGATCTTCTTGCTCATGGGTGACGGTCTAGGACAATTCCGACCACCACTTTGTGAAGCAGATCACAGACCCCCGGAATCTTTCGGGTAAGGCCCGGAACCAGCCGGCAGGCAAGGAATTGGTCCGGTCCACGACCGTCAGGAGACGAGGCGACAATGCGGCAGGAGCTGCAGGCATGGCGGAAAAGCGAGGCGGGCAGCCGGATCTGGCTGTCGGCGCTGATTGCTGCCATGGAGGACGCGTCCCGCCCGGAACCTGAGCGATCCAAGCTGCCGGCCGAGACGCTGGCGCAGTTCCGAGCGCAGCTCGCGCTGCCGGTCTCGCTGCGCTATCCGGCCTCGCGCCTGCGCCACTAGCCTTATTTTTCCTACTCGCCAGCCAGCTTCAGCCTCGGCCTGCTGCCGCTTTCCAGGCCGCGCAGCCGCGCCTCCTCATGCGCGATATAGTCGCGGGTCACCGGGACCACGCCCTGGCGTTTGGTGACCTGGATCTGGAAGTTCATCATGCCCTGCTTGCGGAACGTCATCTCGCAGGCGGCCAGGTAAAATTCCCACATTAGGGCAAAGCGCTCGTCATAGAGCTGCACCGCTTCCTCGCGCCGCGCCATGAATCGCTCACGCCAGGCCTTCAACGTCTCGGCATAGTGCAGGCGGAGGATTTCGATGTCGCAGACGAGGAGCCCGGCGTGCTCGATGGCGGGAAGTACTTCGGACAGCGCCGGGATATAGCCGCCGGGGAAGATGTATTTGGCGATCCAGGGATTGGTGGAGTCCGGCCCTTGCGACCGGCCGATCGAATGCAGCAGCATGACGCCGTCCTCGGCGAGGAGCTCGGCGCAGCGCTGGAAAAAGATCTCATAGAAGTTGATGCCGACATGCTCGAACATGCCGACCGAGACGATGCGGTCGAATGGACCGTCGATGTCGCGATAGTCCTGGAGCAGGAACTGGGCCGACCGGGTCAGGCTCTTCTCGGCCGCGCGGGCATTCGCAACCTGCAACTGCTCGGTCGAGAGCGTGATGCCCGTGACGTCGGCGCCTGCGATCTCGGCGAGGTAGAGGCCGAGCCCGCCCCAGCCGGAACCGATATCGAGCACGCACTGGCCGCGTTTGATGACGAGCTTCGCTGCGACATGCCGCTTCTTGGCGAGCTGGGCATCGTCGAGCGAAGTGTCCGGGGTCTCGAAATAGGCGCAGCTATATTGCTTGTCGGCATCAAGGAAGAGCGAATAGAGCCGGCCGTCCAGATCGTAGTGATGGGCAACATTCGTCTTGGCGCGGGTACGCAGGTTGAACTGCCTCAAATGCCGCGTCAGGTAGCGCAAGTGCCACTGGGGTTTGGCCCATTGCGGCAATATTTCGGGTTGATCCAGGAGGATCGCCAGGGCATCGGCGATCGTGCCTTGCTCGACGACGAACTCGCCGTCCATATACGCTTCGCCGAGCCCGAGCTCGGGGTTGAGCAGGATTTTGCGCTGCGCCTCGGTTGTCGCGAAGCGGACCGCCACGTGCTGGCCGGAGCCGTCGCCACACGTGAATTTTGCGCCGCTCGCGGTCGTCACCGTCATCGATCCGCGACGGATGAACTTCATCAGGAAGCTGCGCAACAAACGGTCCATAGAACCACCCTGTCGAGCGAACCCGAAAAGATGCGACTAGCCCCCGTCACACCGACGCATCGGAATTGCATTGGTTCCTATGCATCTGCATGGGAATGTAATCAGCCGGTTCCGAGCCTGCTACTGCGTTGTGTTCAAAGCCGATATTCGCAAAACGCGCGATCACATCCTTGCGTCATGAGCGCGCTTCCAATTGCGGCTCAATCGGCTAAAAGGTGACCCGCTGCCGGCGCCGCCCGACGCGCGGGCCGGCCTTCTTGCGTATTTTCAATGGAGATGACGGGATGTCGAGCCGAGCGCTCAGCCTCGCGACGGTGTTGCTTCTGATTGGCCTTGGTGCTCCAGAGGCTGCGTTAGCGCAGGCGACGAACCTCGAGGCCGGCAAGAGCCCGTCCCAGATCTTCGCCCAGACCTGCAATGCCTGCCACAAGTCGCCGCGGGGGCTTCTCAAGTCGGTGCCGCCGGGCTCGCTGCCGGGCTTCCTGCGCCAGCACTACACCACGAGCTCGGACATGGCGGGCGTGCTCTCCTCCTATCTCGTCTCCAATGGCGCAACCGACACGCGCTACCAGGCCAAGGACGGCAAGGACAAGAAGGACGGCGCTAAGGAGAAGGACGCCAATTCCAGCGCCACGCAACAGTCCGAGCATCCCAGCCGGCGCCAGCACCAGGACGCGGCGAAGCCGGAGGGCGAGGGCGCTCCCGCATCCGAAACCGGTCGCGCCGGTTCGAGGCGGATGGCGCGGCCGAGCGAAGAGGGGTCGAAGGATGGTGCAAATGAAGGCACCAAGCCCGAGGGCCAGGCGACCAATGAGCGCGGTCCCGAGGGCCGCAAGTCCAAGCAGCGACTGAGCAAGCGCGGCAGGCCCGAGCCGGAGGAAGCTCCGAAGGCCGAGACGCCCAAGGCCGAGACGCCCAGGGCCGAGACGCCCAGGGGCGAAACGCCCAAGGACATGCCTGCGGCAGCCGAGCCACCGGCCGAGGACAAGAAAAACGATACGAGGAACGACAGCGCCAAGGTCGATCCCGAAGCCAAGCCCGACAGTGCCAAGGACGCGCCGGCGGAGAAGCCCGCCGACAAGCCCGAAAGCGCCAAGGTCGAGCCTTCGACCAGCCAGACGCCCGCGCTGCGGCCGGATCCGGTGCCGCAGGTGATGCCGGCTCCGCCGGCGAAACCGGCCGAGGCTGCGCCCGAGCAGAAGCCAGCCGACACTGCGGCGAAGCCCGCCGATGCCTCTTCAAACGGCAGTGGCGCCTCTGCACCGGCGGCCAAGCCGCAGGATGCGCCGCCGACCGCGGCCGCCCCGTCGGCTCCAGCGGAGTCGTCCGGCTCGCCGGTCCCTCCGATCTCCCGTTAAAGAGAGAACGTCGCCGCCAAAACGAAAAGCCCGGCCGCTTAGGCGGCCGGGCTTCCGTTCGTCGTGTGAGCGCTAGGCTTACTCTTCGGTCGCTTCCGCCGCCGGCGCAACGTCGTCGTGCTGAGCTTCCGGATCGAAGAACTCGCCGGCGGCGGCGATTGCTTCGGCGGCCGCGTCGCGGTCCTCGTTGCGGGTCGAGATGTCCTCGCCGCGGTTGATGCGCTCGGCCTCTTCCTGGCTACGCGCGACCGTCACGGTGACCTCGACCTCGACCTCGGGGTGAACGGCGATCGTGATGGTGTGCTTGCCGATGGTCTTGATCGGCGCGTCGAGCTGCACCTGCGGGCGGGCGAGCGAGATGCCGTCCGCTTCGAACGCCATCACGATGTCGCGCACGGTGACCGAGCCGAACAGCTGGCCGGCTTCGGAAGCCTGACGGATCACGGTGATGTTCTTGCCCTCGATCTTCTCGGCGACCTTGGACGCCTCGGCCTTGGATGCGAGGTTGCGGGCCTCGAGGTCGGCCTTCATGCCGTCATACTTGGCGCGGTTGTCGGCGGTGGCGCGCAGCGCCTTGCCGCGCTTGAGCAGGAAATTGCGGGCATAGCCGTCGCGAACCTTCACGACTTCGCCCATCTGGCCGAGCTTGGCCACGCGTTCCAGCAAAATGACTTCCATAATCGTTCTCCTTTTGAAGTGCTGTGAGTTTGGATTTGGGTTGGACTTAAGGGGTTGGCAGTGGCGGCGGCCGGTTGCGCAGGAAGCGCTCGCGGAAGCCGAAGACGGCATCGGCAAGCCCAAGCGCGATCATCGCGATCACGGGCCATCCGAGCACGACGACGACGGCGTAAGTCGAGCCGAGCCAGAAGGCGCGGCTCTTCAGCGCAAGCGTCAGCGTATGCAGCACGGCGAAGCCGGTCAGCGCATAGGCCATCATCAGCGCCGCCGTGATGATCTGCGCGGCGATCGCGATCAGCCCGCCGGCGAAGCAGAAGGCAATGGCGATGCACAGCACGGCGAGCGTCATCGGTGGCAGCTCGGCGGTCATCAGCGCGGGCCAGGGACGGCGCAGCCGCCCCGACGTCGCCGTCACCTTGGCCGCGAGCCAGAGGTTGAGGGTAAGCGTCATCATCGAGACGATGGTGGCGACGGCCGGTGCGACGGTCGCCAGCGCATCGATGAACTGGTCGGTATCGCCGGAGACTTGCGGATCGGCCGCGTGCAGGATGCGCGTCAAGCCGCGGCGCAGCGAGGTCGTGATGCCCTCGGCATCGCTGCCGAGCGTGAGCAGCGCTGCGATCGTGATCAGCGCGGCAAAGCCCGCGATCCAGAGCAGGATGCGCCCGACCGGATACCATTCGATCTCAGCTTCGGCCGTCTGCTCCGCGCCCGCCGTGATCACGGCAGGCGTGGTATGGCGGCCGAGCAGCACGAGATGGCCGAGCCACCAGGCCGGCAGCGCGACCGTGACGGCGAAGGCGAGGCAGTAGGGCAGGCCGAAAATGGCGCCGAGGCCGATCGCGGCAGCGATGCCGCCAAGGCTCGCATAAAGCGGTCCCCAGCCGATCGCGGCGACCATCAGCGGCAGGGGCGAGAGGTAGAACAGGACGAGCGAGATCAGCGCGCCCGAGACGATCGAGGCGAACATCAGAGCCGACGCAGCGCCGGCGATCAGGACAATGAGTACAAGTGCCATCATCAGCTGTCCCGCTCCCTTCGAGCGGTTAGATATTGCTAACGAATTTCGCTGCAATACCAACTACTTAGTGATTTTCCGTAGCAGTTTCGTAGCAGAAACGCGACGGCGCAGGCTAGAAACTGCGCAAAGCCATCAGAAACCAACGACTTAGCGGTGGTTCTTCTAGATTACTGCAGATCCAAATGAATGCGGCCCCCGATGGGAGCCGCGGCGAGCTTTTAATCGACCAAAGTCAATCGATCAAGTTCAAAAATTTGCCACTAGCTGTCGCGCCTCTAACCGTTGGTTAGAGGTTATTAGGTGGTGCCTTAGGGGCTGTACTCGTAAATTCCGCTGTGTCCGCTGCGCTCCGATAGCGACCGCTTTCGTGCAGGCGCAGCAAACGACGCGAAGGGCCAATAACGGAAATCACCCGCTTCCGATCATCACCGGGGGCGCGATACCTCCGGTCTGGCTAGCGGAGGCCAAGTGGGGCGATTTACTGTGCCTTGTTCTTGGTCTCCTGGACCTTTTGTTGGAGCAGCTTCTCCTCCGCAGCGTTCAGGGGGACCAGCTTAACTGTTAGTTTATCGATCTTGCCGGTGAAACGGAATGGCGGCTGGTAGTCGCTGTCGTCCACGCCCGTGCGAGTATCTACACCGACATCGAAGGTCTCGTAGATCGTCTCGACAAACGGAATGGTGTGCGGGATCGTCCTATTGGCGACTTCCTTGCCATCCACCGACAGGACGCCCGTGCCGCCTTTGCCAAAACCGGGACCGTCATACCTGAAATCAAACACGATAGTATGCTTGCCCGGCGTGAGCGCCGTTGGGCCTTCCCATCGGAAGCGTTCCACGTCAAAAAAATTGTATACGAAGACTGGTTTGCCCTTGAGCAAGTAGAGGCCATGGCCGCCGCCGCGGCCTCCGAGCGTATTGATCATGCCTTCTGCTTGTCCTTGCGGAATTTCGACCTCAGCGGTGATGGAGTAAGACTTCCCGGCGATGTCGGGGGCGCTGCTGTAGGGAAGACCCGACGATTCACCCGAGTAGGTGAATACTGTCCTGCCCGCGGTTGCGCTCGGTCGCGGCGTGGCTGCACGAGCGGTAAAGCTGTTGTCGAGCGGGAACACGCTGTATTTCGCCGCCTCCACCATAAAGAGCTCCCTCATGTCGCGCAGCCTGTCCGGCATCTTAGCGGCGAGGTCGTTGTTCTCCGAATAATCGTCGGCGAGCTTGTAAAGCTCCCAGGTGTAGCCGTTGACGACGTCAGGAAACTTCCCGAAGCCCAGGTCCCAGGGTGGCGAGGGCGGCGTGGTGGCGGCGAGCCAGCCGTCGTGGTAGATCGCGCGGTTGCCGACCATCTCGAAGTATTGCGTGCTGCGGGTCGATGGGGCGTTCGCGTTGGCCTTGTCGAAGGTGTAGGCCATGCTGACGCCCTCGATCGGCTTCTGAGCAATGCCGTTGACCATCACTGGCGCCTGAGTGCCCGTGGCTTCGAGGATCGTCGGCACGATGTCGATCATGTGATGAAACTGCGTGCGGATTCCGCTCACGTCGCTGATGTGACCGGGCCATGAGATGGCCATGCCTTGGCGGGTACCGCCGAAGTGCGACGCGACCTGCTTGGTCCATTTGAATGGTGTATCGAAGGCCCAGGTCCAGCCCACCGCCATGTGTGGTGTCGTCTGGTCCGAACCCCAAACATCGTAGAACTTCAACTGCTCCGCCACTGGAATGTTGACGTCTTGGATTGCAGCCATTTCGTTCGGCGTGCCGAGGATTGAGCCTTCAGCGCTGTTGCCGTTGTCGCCGCTGATGTAGATGATGAGCGTGTTGTCGAGCTTACCCTCGTCTTCGACTTCCTGAATGACCCTGCCGATTTCATGGTCGGTATAGGCCGTATAGGCTGCAAAAACGTCCGCCTGACGAATGAAAAGCTTCTTCTCGTCGGGGCTGAGTGTCTCCCATTTCTGAAGTTTCGCTCCGCCATATTCGGGCTGGCCATCCGGCCAAGGTGTGAGTTGGGTATTCGCCGG
Organism: Bradyrhizobium sp. UFLA05-109; assembly: GCF_054185165.1. NCBI lineage: Bacteria > Pseudomonadati > Pseudomonadota > Alphaproteobacteria > Hyphomicrobiales > Nitrobacteraceae > Bradyrhizobium > Bradyrhizobium sp. UFLA05-109. The sequence goes on from NZ_JBBIAR010000010.1 coordinate 172,942, forward strand.
AATTACACCGAGCCGCTTCTGGTTGGCGAAAATTGTCTCGCGCAGCTTTTCCCAGCCCTGATCGAACAAGTGCATGTCGCTTATCTTCTTGATCCATTCTGGCGTAGGCTGGTGCGGTGCGTGCGAGCCGCCGGGCACGTAATAGATGAAGAACGGCTTGTCTGGCGCGGCGTTACTCAGCCCCTTCATGTAGTTGATAGCGTCGTCCGCCATGTCTGTGGTGAGGTTGTAGCCGGGGTGTCCTACCCACGGAAAGACCTGCGTCTGGTCGCGGAAGAGAAACGGCGTCCACTGGTCAGTTTCGCCGCCCAAGAAGCCATAGAAGTGATCGAACCCCATCCCGCTCGGCCATTGGTCAAAAGGCCCTGCCAAACTGATTTGATAGCTGGGAGTGTTGTGGTTCTTGCCGATCCACGCCGTCGCGTAGCCATTCTCCCTCAGGATCGTGCCGATCGTGGCACTCTCCGGTCCGATGACGGAGTCATACCCCGGGTATCCAGTGGACATTTCGGTAATCACGCCGAAGCCGACCGAATGATGATTGCGGCCCGTGATCAGCGCTGCCCGCGTCGGTGAGCAGAGGGCAGTTGAATGGAATTGCGTGTAACGCAGTCCCGCATTTGCGATGCGATCCATTGCGGGAGTAGGGATGACACCACCGAAGGTTCCCGACACTCCATAGCCCTGATCGTCGGTCATAATTAGGAGTACATTGGGCGCCCCCTTTGGCGGAACTACTCGGGCGGGCCAATACGGCTTCGACTGGCTGGCCTGCAGGTCGATTTCGCCGCCGAACTTCGCTGGCGGCGGCGGAAGATATTTTCCATCAATGGTGGTCGTGGCGCTGGGGGAGCCCGGCGTGCCAGTCATCTGTTGCGCTGTCGCGGGAACAAAGGAGAGCATTGCTGACGCGAGCGCTGAAAGCGCCATTGCAGTCGTCTTCATGGGCTTATCCTCATGGACGGTGACGGAAGGCCGCAGGACGCTGATGGAACGCGGCACCTGCCGTTTGATCCAAATCAAGAGTCCGTTCAGGGTCCATTTGCAGTTACTCGGGGCACTCTTGAGCCAAACCGAGGAGCGAGCCATGAACATCGGAAGTGCCTTGCAACACACCCTCCTGGCGGGCGCTGCTGCTATTATTCTGACGACCGCACCGGCCATTGCGCAAAACATCCGCGGTAGCGCCACTGGTCCCGCCACGGCCAAGGGCTACGACCATCCGGACCAATTCATTCATCTGAAGCCGGTAAAGCCAGCCGACAATATGTATCCGGTCATCGCGCATCCCGAACAGGAGCAGCAAGCGCGTGGAAAGCTCGCCGAGCTGGAGCGAAAGACTGGCAAGAAGCCGAATTTCATTTTTTTCCTGCTCGACGACGTTGCGTGGATGGACCCGGGTTTCAACGGCGGCGGCATCGCCGTCGGCAACGAAACGCCGACGATGGACAAGCTTGCCAACGAAGGCCTCAACCTAACGTCGGCCTACTCCACGCCATCGTGCTCGCCGTCGCGCGCCACCATTCTGACCGGACAGAACCCGCTCCACCACGGCATTCTCCGTCCGCCGATGTATGGCGAAGCGGGCGGTCTTGATGGTGCAATCACGCTTCCGAGCATACTGAAAAAGCTCGGCTATGTGACGCGCGGCGCGGGCAAATGGCATGTAGGTGAGAACCGCGGATCCCTGCCTCAGAACGTCGGCTTCGACGACTATCTCGGTTTTCTCGGCGTGTCGGACGAGTATACCGAATGGCGCGATCAATACTTCAATCCTGAGGTCGCGCTAAGCCCATCCCGCTTCCGGATGATGGAAGAGGCTCCATTCAGCCACTATGAGGTGCATTGCAGCACGTCCAACACGGAACAGTGCGATAACGTCAGACTGATCGATCTTGACTATATCAAGGACCTCGACCGGCACTGGATGGACTATAGCGTCGACTTCATCAGGCAGATGAAGGACAGCAAACAGCCGTTCTTCCTTTACCACGCCACGCGCGGCTGTCATTTCGACAACTACCCGTCCGACGACTGGGCGGGCAAGTCGCGAGCGCGCACCGTGTTCAGCGACTGCATGGTCCACATGGATTATGTGCTCTCGCAACTCGTCAAGGCGCTTGAGGATACGGGGCAGCTTGAGAACACGCTCATCATCCTGAGTTCGGACAACGGCCCTGAGTGCGAAGTTCCTCCGCATGGGCGCACTCCATTCCGCGGCTGCAAAGGCTCGTCATGGGAAGGCGGCGTGCGTGTCCCGACCTTCGCCTATTGGAAGGGGATGATACCGCCGCGCCGGTCGGAAGGGCTGTTCGATCAGGCTGATACTCTGCCGACGCTCGTGTCACTGGCTGGCAAGCCAGGCGCGCAGCTCGACGAGTTCTTCCCCAAGACGACGTACATCGACGGCGTCGACCAATCCGGCATGCTGCTCGCCGATCATGGCGAGTCCGCCCGCCGTGAGCGCATCTATACGCTCAATCAGTACTTCGCAATGATCCGCATCGACGAGTTCAAGGCTATTTGGACCGCTGAAATCGAAAACGGCTTCTTCCAAAGGGGCGATTGGGGCGGATTCAGCGGTCCGATCGCTGTCGACACGGGAGGTGCGATTGCGGTGAACGTCTACACGAATCCACATGAAGACGTGAGCATTGGCATTCGACACATTCCGATGGCGGTGCAGTTGCTGGGTTCTGCGGGCTGGTACATGAAGGAACTCGTGAAGTATCCGCCGCAGTTCAAGATCGGGTTCGTTAGCAACAACCCGCCGATCTACGATCTTATTCCCAAGGTGAAGGGAGCGATCGAGAAGCTGCAAGAGGACCGGGAAGAAAAGCATCCGCGGCCGCAATAGCCGACACACATATACGACAATTGCGCGAGGACGGCACGGCACAAGGCCGCCCTCGCCGATGTCGGAGTCGGGGTCATGTGTGGACGACGCCCGCGTTGCAAGAAGAATCTGGCGTTCGGCTTGCGGTCGGGTGCAAGTCATGTGCACATGATGAGTCCTCTGTCAATGGCCTCACATGATGAGTCCTCTGTCAATGGCCTTCAGCCGACAGCGATCCGAGG
>NZ_JBBIAR010000110.1:0-22643 GCF_054185165.1 Bradyrhizobium sp. UFLA05-109
GGATCAGGTCGACATAGTCCGCCGAGCGCACCTCGAGGGAAGCGCCGTAGCTCATCAGCCCGCCGACGTCGATGAAATAGTGAAAGGGATAGATCGCCGGCACGCGGTGCTGCGCGGCGGCCGTGACGATAGCGCGCCGGTTGATGACGAGGAAGGGGTCGACGAGCGCGATCATCCCGCCCGCGGGGGCACCGGCATAGCCGCGGATGGCCTGGTCGATTCCGGTTGCATCGTTGACCGGCACCGGCGTGACAGTCACGCCCATGGACGCGGCTTCGGATTCAATCGAGTCGAGAAAGAAGCGCCCGGCGCGCGGTGCGGTCGCGGGATTGAAGAGCACGCCGACGCGCTCGATGGCGGGAGCTGCTTCCCGCAGCAGCTGAAGCCATTTGCTGCCCATTTCGGCGGTACTGTTTGTGAAGCCGGTGACGTTGCCGCCGGGGCGCGCAAGACTCTCGACGAAGCCGTTGCCGACGGGATCGTTGGCAGTGGCAAACACGATCGGGATCGTCTTGGTGGCCGCCGTCAGAGCTGCGGTCTCGATCGTCGACGAGGTCAGGATCACGTCCGGTTTGAGTGCGAGGATTTCGCGGATCGCTGTTTCCTGCTGCGCCGGGCCGCCGAAGCTTGAACGGGTCTCATAGCGGACATTGACGCCTTCCACCCATCCGCGCTCGGTCATGCCCTGGATCAGAGCGCTCAGTCGCGAGGCCGCGCTCTCCGGTGCGCTCCGGTTGGTCAGGGGATCGCCGAGCGGCAACCCGATCAGGGAGGCGACGACGCGGACCCGGTCCGGCGATGCGCCGAGCGCAAGCCATCCTGCGGCCGATGCGCCGGCGAGGCGAATGAAGTTTCGGCGGTCGACCGCCTCCGGGGCGAGGGGACGCGCGGACTGCCCGGTCATGAAGTGGGTTGCACGATGGCCTGTTCCAGCCAGTGTGAATAGCGCGAAAGCGCCGTGATCACAAATGGTGAGGGATCGCACCTGTGAATGTTTGTTCGCAGCTATCGGGCGTGAGACCTCTGGCGTCTCGAAACAGCAGGCCGGGCCCGTTCAGACATGGAAGCGCATTCTCGCGACACGAGATTCTAGCGTACGATAAATCCGAATTCCGTCAAGATGAAATATTTGGGGTGGCGCGAATTGACCGGTGCTGGCGTGATATCTCATTTCGCGAAATCAACCCCATGCAAAGTAGAAACCGTAGCCCGGATGGAGCGCAGCGCAATCCGGATCGGAGCCCGCTGGACAAACCCCGGATTGCGCTGCGCTCCATCCGGGCTACAGGGCGGCCGGGCCGGCTTACCTGCCTCCGATCAAAGCGAACGTGCCTTCGGTTGCACGCCTTCCGGGATTCTGGTACGTTTGAGGTGCGTGCCTCATTTATCTTCCTTGCAGGCTGAAGTCGACGGCGCCGCGACCTCCGCTGATCCCGGAGCCGGGCCTTGATGCTTGGGGGGAGAAACAGGGCGGCATGCGTAAATGACAGGAAGAGTTGGCCGCGATCGACGGTCGACCGCTTAAAAGGGAGGGATGAATGAAGCGTCTCTTGGTTGCAGGTGTATCCGTTGCGTTCGCGGTCGCGCTGGGTCTCGGCTCGGCCAACGCGGCGGACAAGAAGGTTCTCGCCTTCGTCGTCAATGGCGCGTCCGACTTCTGGAAAATCGCTGAAGCCGGCGTGAAGAAGGCGCAGGGCGAACTGCCCAATTTCGACCTTCAGTTCAAATATCCGGAACAGGCCGCCGCCGCCGTCCAGCAGCGGGTAATGGACGACCTCGTCGCCGCAGGTGCCGCCGGCATCATGGTCAGTGCGGTCGATCCCAAGAACCAGACCGAGCAGTTGAACAAAGTCGCCTCGCAGACGGTACTGTTTACCACCGACAGCGACGCGCCGGCTTCGAAGCGGGTGGCCTATATCGGCTCGTCGAATACCGATCTCGGCAAGGACGCCGGCAAGCTGATGCTCAAGGCGCTGCCGAACGGCGGCAAGTGCGTCGGTTTCGTCGGTCTGCCCGGCGCCGACAATGCCCGCGAGCGCATCGAGGGCGTCAAGGAGACGATCAAGGGTTCGAAGGTCGAGCTCGTGGACGTCCGCGGCGACGAGATCGACCAGACCCGCGCCAAGCGCAATGTCGAGGACATCCTCGCCGCCATGCCGGACGTGAGCTGCCTGGTCGGCTTCTACTCCTACAACACGCCGCGCATCTACGAGGTGCTCAAGGAAGCCGGCAAGCTCGGCAAGATCCAGATCATCGGCTTCGATGAGGATCCGATCACGCTCGGCGGCGTCAAGGAAGGCAGCATCGCCGGCACCGTCGTCCAGCAGCCATTCGAGTGGGGCTATCAGGGTATGAAGCTGATGGCCGCTTACATCGGCGGCGACAAGTCGGGGATTCCAGCGAACGGCATCATCATCGTTCCCGGCAAGGTCATCGACAAGTCGAATGTCGACGACTTCATGGCCTCGATGAAAGCGATGCTCAAGAAGTAGGAGCCTCTGGTTCTACTGCGTCACAGGCGCTTGACCTCATCCCGAGAAGCCCGCGACAAGCGGGTGCCTCGAAGGACGGTCTCGGGCGGTTGTGACGCAGCGGGGCTAACTCTGCTCGCAGCCACCAATGCCTGAGCCGTTTCTCGAACTGGTCGACATCAGCAAGACCTATCCCGGCGTGGTCGCCCTCGACCACGTCGACCTCAAGGTCGCCCCGGGCGAGGTGATCGCGCTGATCGGCGAAAACGGCGCAGGCAAGTCGACCCTGATGCGCGTGCTTGGCGGCGTCGTCGAGCCGAGTGGCGGCCTCATCCGCGTGGACGGCGTCGAGCGGGGCTCGTTCACCGTGGCGGAGGCGATCCAGGCCGGCATCGCCTTCGTTCACCAGGAGCTCAACCTCTTCGACAATCTCGATGTCGCCGGCAACGTCTTCATCGGCCGCGAGCCGGTGCATGGCGGGCCGCTCAGGCTGATCGACCGCCAGGCGCTCTATGCGAAAGTGCGGCCGCTGCTCGAACGGCTCGGCGCCGATTTCGAGCCCGATGCGCCGCTCGCCGATCTGTCGCTCGCCCAGCGCCAGCTCGTCGAGATCATGAAGGCGCTCTCGCTCGATGCACGCCTCGTCATCATGGACGAGCCGACCTCGAGCCTGACCTTGACCGAGACGGGCCGCCTTATGCGCGTCATCGCGGGCCTCAAGGCTGACGGCGTCAGCATCATCTTCATCACGCACCGCCTCAACGAGGTGATGCAATGCGCCGATCGCGCGGTGGTGCTGCGCGACGGGCGGATGGTCGGCGCGCTGACCCGCGCGGAATTGTCGCCCGCGGCGATGATCCGTCTGATGATTGGACGTGATCTCAAATCGCTCTACGTTCCGCCGGCAGCTCCTCCCGGCGAGGCCGTGCTCGACATCGTCGAGGCCGTCACCGACACCTATCCGGAGCGCGCCGTCAGCCTGTCGGTGCGCCGCGGCGAGATTTTGGGGCTTGCGGGCCTCGTCGGCTCGGGGCGCACGGAACTCGCGCGGGCCATTTTCGGCGTCGATCCCCTGCGCGGCGGCGCGATCAGGCTGGACGGCGCGCCGATCCGGATTGCCAGCCCGCGCGCCGCGATCGAGCATGGCATTTATCTCGTCCCGGAGGACCGCAAGAGTTCCGGCCTCCTGCTCGACGTCTCGATCGCCGAGAACATCTCGCTGCCGGACCTATCGTCCTACCTGCGTTTCTGGCTCGTGAATACCGCGCGCGAGACCGAGAACGCCCGCCGCCAGCGCGAGCGCCTCAAGATCCGCGCGCCTGACGTCGAAACCGCCGTCGGCTCACTGTCCGGCGGCAACCAGCAGAAGGTCGTGCTCGCCAAATGGCTGTCGATGCGGCCGAAAGTCTTGATCTTCGACGAGCCGACGCGCGGTATCGACGTCGGTGCCAAGCAGGAGATCTACGACATGCTGCGCCGCCTGACCGATGCGGGCGTTGCGGTTCTGATGATCTCCAGCGACATGGAGGAGGTGATCGGGGTGAGCGACCGGATCGCGGTGATGCATGAGGGGGCGATCTCGGGTTTTCTTGATCGCAGCCAGTTCAGCGAGCACAATGTACTGCAACTGGCCGTCGGCCACACAATCTGAGGCGAGGGGACCTTGAACAAGAAAGATCTGAGCCTCCTGGTCCTGATCCTCGTGGTCGGCGCGGTCGTCACCTTCATCAACCCGCGCTTCCTGCTGGTCGGCAATCTCTCCAACACCGCCAACCAGGTCGGGATGTTCGGCATCTTCTCGATCGCTGAAGCCTTCGTCATCATCATCGGTGGGATCGAGCTGTCGGTCGGCTCGGTCATCGCGCTGTTAGGGGTGCTCTTCATCGATCTCATCGTCAATCACGACGTCAACTGGATGCTCGCCTTTGCCGCAATCATCGCCGGTGGGCTCGCGATCGGCCTCGTGCACGGCACGCTCGTCACCCGGATGCACATCCAGCCTTTCGTGGTGACACTATGCGGACTTCTGATTTATCGCGGCGCCGCGCGCTACTACACCGAGGACGCGACCGCCGGCTTCGGCTTCGGCGCGAGCTTTCCGACGCTGGAATGGCTGACGGCGGGGCGCACCAATGTGCTGGGCTTTCCCTTGCCGCACAGCGTGGTCGCGCTGTTCATCGTCGCTGCGGTCGCCTGGATATTGCTGCACCGTTCCGTGTTCGGCCGCTATCTCTACGCCGTCGGCAAGAACGAGGAAGCGGCGCGCTATTCCGGCATCCGCTCCGATCGCGTCGTGATTTCAGCCTACATCATCTGCGGCGGGCTGACCGCGTTCGCCGCGATCCTGATTGCGATGTACACCCGCTCGATCTCGCCGGCGGTGCATGGCTCCTTCTACGAGCTTTACGCCATTGCCGCCGCCGTGCTCGGTGGCTGCTCCTTACGTGGCGGCGAGGGCTCTATCATCGGCGTCGTTCTCGGCACCGTGCTGCTCCAGGTGCTGCAGAATCTCGTCAATCTCCTGGGCATTCCGAGCTCGCTGAATTTCGCCGTCATGGGCACGGTGATCCTGATCGGCGTGCTCGGCGACCAGTATCTCATGCAGCGCCGCCGCGCGACGACGGCGAAGGCGCGGCCGCAGGCGAACGTTGCAGCAGCGCCGCTGGAGCGCGCGAACGCGGAGTGAAATAGAGGTTAGTACTTCGCGTCCTCGAGGCCACAAAAGGGATCGACGGGACTGTTTCGGTTCCAGGGATGTCGTCCCATCAACAGGTCGACGACGGCGGCCTGCATCTCGTCGATCGTGCAATAGGCGTTGATGTAGACGGGCACGCGGGGCGCGTCATAGAGGTGATAGGGATAGCCGAACGAGATCATGATGGTCGGAATGTCGTGCCAATAGCGCCGCATGGCACCGACGAAATCGCCGCCAAGCCGAGCCCAATCGAGGAAAATGCGCCCACGCGTCAGCAACGTCTCTTCTCCAAGGAGATAGAGGACGAGATCGAAACTGGCCGGATCGACCGCGGGCTGTTGGGTGTGAAGCGTAATCTCGAATCCCTCCCTGGTCAGCATATCCGGCAGGCTGAATTCGTGCGGGGAGTCATGAAGCGGCGAGATGATTCCGCCGGATATCACCAGCACACGCCGATGCCGCGTCGGACTGATGGGCAGGAGGTCCAGAGTGTCCTTGACCAGGGTCGGCGCCCGCCGCAACGCCGCATCGGCGATGACCTTGTCGGAAGCCCGCGCGATCGCTCCGGTCGGCCGAACGCTTGCCATCTCGTGGAGACCGAGCGCCGCCTTCAGCGCGAGGACGCGCAGCACCGCGTTCTCGAACCGTTCGGCCGGCAGGCGACCATCTTCGACAGCCGCGCCCACCTCCGCCATGTCTTCCTCCGGCGCGCGCGAGAACAGGATCATGTCGCACCCGCCGGCGATGATCTGCGACTTGGCCGCGCGCATGCGGCACCAGGAAGTGAGGCCGGCCATTTCGCTGGCGTCGGAGACGATCAGGCCGTTGAAGCCGAGCTTGTGGCGAAGCAGCTCGACATTGAGCAGCCTGCTGATGGACGCCGGCCGGAAAGCCTCGACGCCCGGATCGGATAGCTGGCTCCTGACGAACGCAGGCAGCGCAATATGCGCGGACATGATCGAGAGGACGCCGGCGTCGATTGCAGCGCGATAGAGCCTGCCGAACGTCGCCTCCCACTGCTCCATGGAGAGCGGATTGATCGTGGTGAGCAGATGCTGGTCGCGGTCGTCGTAGCCTTCGCCGGGCCAATGCTTCGCGGTTGCGGCGATGCCATGCCTTTGCAGGACCTTGATGTGAGTCAGCGCATGGCGGCGGATCGTTTCGAGATCGGAGCCAAAGCTGCGCGTGCCGACGATCGAGCTGCGAAACGCGTGGTTGATGTCAATCACTGGCGCGAACGACCAGTTCACGCCGAGGGAGACAGCCTCCTCGGCAATGATGCGCGAGATATCCGCGGTCACCTCGGGGTCATCGATCGCCGCGAGTGCGAGCGGGTTCAGCACCTGGGTGCCGAACGGCAGGCTCATGCGCGAGCCCTCGAGATCGGCGCTGACCAGGAGCGGGATCGGTGCGGCCTTCTGCGCGGCCGCTAGTCGCGCGCGCTCGGCCTCGCCATCGGGACCGAAGTACCGCGTGATTCCGCCCGGTCGCAGTCGAGCCAGCCGGTCGAGCTCATCGGGATCGGTTCCGCGCGACAGAAGGTTGAAAAGCTGAGCCACTTTGTCTTGCAGGCTCAGCGCGCGATAGGTGGTCTCGACCCATCCAACTGCGCGGGCGTCGAGACCAAAGGGCGGACGAGAGAGAAAGGACGTATCCATATGCGGCCTCATCCCATCCTCGGCAGGGTGGATCGCTCGATCAGACCCAGCCGCCATCCACGACGTAATGCTGCGACGTGCAGGCTGAAGCTTCGTCGGAGGCGAGGAACAGCGCCACCTTCGCGATCTCGTCCGGCATCAGCTTGCGCTTCAAGCATTGGCGGCGCATCAATTCTTCCACGCCTTCCGGCGTCAGCCATTTCGTGAGCTGGCGCTCGGTCATGATCCAGCCCGGTGCAATCGCATTGACGCGGATGTTGTAGGGGCCGTAGTCGCGCGCGAGCGAGCGGGTGAGGCCGATCACGCCGGACTTGCTGGCGGTATAGGCGGCCATGCCGCCTTGTCCGGCCATCCAGGAGACCGAGCCGAAATTGATGATGGCGCCGGCGTTGGCCGCTTTCATGTCCGGCAGCACCGCCTGCGCCGCGAAGAACTGATGCTTCAGGTTCACGGCGATGCGGTCGTCCCAATATTCCGGCGTCACTTCCTCGGTCGGGTGCCGCTCATCATGCGCGGCGTTGTTGACGAGGACGTTGATCGGGCCGTGGGCCTTGCGGGCCTCCGCGATGCCGGCGCGCAGGGCCGCGATATCGGTGAGGTCGACGTGCCAAAAATGCGCAGCCAAGCCCTGGTCCGCAAGCTCGCGCGCCAGCCGGGTGCCGTCGTCCGCCTTGATATCGAAGAACACGACGACAGATTTTTGCTGCGCAAAGCGCCGCACGATGGCTTCGCCGATGCCGGACGCGCCGCCCGTGACGAGAACGACTTTGCCTGCAAGATCTGGATAAATGGCGGCCATGATGTCCTCGGGGCATTGGTGTCCGGGCGACGCTCGTCCGGCAAAACGACTCGTCGGAACCTTAGCCGCACGGTCGGTGAGGTGCATAGATCAGAATTTTAGTTGCGTACCTCAAAAAATGAGGGCAGCATTGCCGCAACGACATAAGCAAGACCAAAACAATAGTCGGGAGGAATGCTGATGAGGCTGCTCAGGAAGCTGGGACTCGCTGCTACCGCATGGCTGTTCGCGCAGGGCGCGGCGATGGCCGACACCACGGTGAAGTGGTTGCACATCGAGGCCAATCCCGCACAGGTCAAGATCTGGGAAGAGGTGGCGCGGGCCTATGAGGCCTCCCATCCCGGCGTCAAGGTCGAGATGCAGTTCCTCGAGAACGAGGCCTACAAGGCGAAGCTTCCGACCATTCTCCAGTCCAAGGACCGGCCCAACATCATCTACAGCTGGGCGGGCGGCGTGTTGAAGACGCAGATCGAAGCTGATGTCCTCGACGACATCACCGACCAGGTGAAGGGTTATTCCGATACCCTGACACCGGCGGCACTCGCAGCCTTCAGCAGGGATGGCCGCGTCTACGGCTTGCCGACGGCGCTGTCGCAGGTTGGCTTCCTCTACAACAAGGACCTGATGGCGAAGGCCAAAGTCGACCCCGCCTCCATCAAGACGTGGGACGATCTGCTTGCGGCGGTGAAGACGCTGAAAGCCGCCGGCGTGACGCCGATCGTCGTCGGCGGCGCCGACAAATGGCCGCTGCATTTCTACTGGACGCACCTTGCCGTGCGGATCGGCGGAAAGCCGGCCTTCGATGCCGCGCTGCGCGGCGAGAACGGCGGCTTTGCCGGCGAGACGTTCCAGAAATCCGGCGAGCTGTTCAAGCAGCTCGTGGACCTTCAGCCGTTCCAGAACGGCTTCCTCGGCTTCAAGAATCCGCAAGCCGTGGGCTATTTCGGCGACGGCAAGGCTGCGATGACGCTCGCCATCAGCACCGTGTATCACCTCCAGCGCGCGCTTGCTGCCGACAAGGTGGGCCTCGGCGAGGACAAGATCGGCTGGTTCGATTTCCCGGTGGTGCCCGGTGGCAAGGGCGCGCCGTCGGATACGCTCGGCGGCATCACCGGCTGGCTCGTCACCAAGGGCTCGCCGAAGGAGGCGGTCGACTTCCTCAAATACTTCGTCTCGAAGGATGTGCAGACGCGCCTTGCGGCCGGCAACTACATCATTCCCGTGGTAAAGGGCGCCGAGGCCGGGCTCAACAACGCGTTCATGAAGCGCATCGCGGACAACCTCGCGAAATCGAACTACCACCAGAACTTCTATGATCAGAGCCTCGGTCCCTCCGTCGGTCGCGTCGTCAACGACGTCACGGCCGAGATTGCAGGCGGCAGCATGAGCCCGCAGGACGCGGCCAAGGCGATCGAGGCGGCCTGGAAGCAGGGCAACTGACCGTGGCGCGGCGGATCGCAAGCTCGCCGGCGCTCGGCGTCGCAGAGCCCGCGCTCGCGCCGATCGCGGTGCGCGGTCCGAGCTGGGATGGCCGGCTCACCGTGCTCGTGCTGTTCCTTCCGCCGGCGCTGCTGTTGTTCACCCTGTTCGTCGTGCTGCCGATCGGGGAAGCGGCCTGGTATTCCGGCTTCAATTGGAACGGTTTTGGCCGGCCGACCAACTGGATCGGGCTCGACAATTACCGCTTCGTGCTCCAGACGCGCGCCTTCTGGCTTGCGCTGCGCAACAACGGCCTGATCATCGCGGTTTCGCTGCTCGTCCAGTTGCCGCTGGCGCTGACGCTAGCCCTCATGCTCGCCGAGCGATTCCGCGGCGCGGTCGCGCTGCGCATGCTGTTTTTCATGCCTTACATCCTCGCCGAGATCGCGACCGGGCTGATCTTCTCGTTCGTTTATGACGGCGATTACGGCCTCGTCGCCTCGATCTGGCGCGCCTTCGGTAGCGAAGCCCCGCATCTGCTGGCCTCGACCGACACCGCGATGCTGGCGGTGCTGATCGTGATCGTCTGGAAGTATTTTGGTTTCCACATGATGCTGTTCATCGCTGCGCTTCAGGGCCTCGACAAGAGCCTGATCGAGGCGGCGCGCATCGATGGAGCGACGCGCTCGCAAACGCTGCGCCACGTCGTGATTCCCTTGCTCTATCCGACCATTCGCCTCTCGGTATTCTTCGCCATCATAGGATCGTTGCAGCTGTTCGACCTGGTGATGCCGTTGACGCGTGGAGGGCCGGCGGATTCCTCGAATACGATGGTCAGCTTCCTCTACAACAACGGCATCTCGCGCATGCGGGTCGGCTTTGGCAGCGCCATCGGCGTCATCCTGTTCATGACCTGCGTCACCTTCGCGTTCACCTACAAGCGATGGTTCATGCGCGATGAGTAACGTCGAGATCACCCGCGCGCGGTTCGATCCCGCCATGCTGTACAAGGCGCTGTTCCTCGGCCTGGTCGCGATCTTCGTCGCGGTGCCGCTGCTTGCGACCGTGCTCGGCGGCTTCAAGACGCTCGGCGAATTGCGCGTCAATCCGTTCGGTCTGCCGCGGCACTGGGAATGGCAGAACTACGCCGACATCCTGTTCTCGCAGCGCTACTGGCAGCTCCTGCGCAACTCACTCATCATTTCGACGCTGACGGTGACGCTCACCCTGATCGTCGCGTCGATGGCGGCATTCACCTTCGCCCATGTCCGGTTCTTCGGCAGCTCGATGTTGCTGAGCTATTTGACGCTCGGACTGTTGTTTCCGGCCGCAACCGCCGTGCTGCCGCTGTTCATCAAGGTGCGCGATCTCGGGTTGCTCGATACCTATCTCGGCGTCGTTCTGCCGCAGGTCGCGTTCAGCCTCGCCATGAGCATCCTGCTGCTCAGGCGCTTTTTCAAGGACATCCCCTACGAGCTGCTCGAGGCGGCGCTGGTCGATGGTTGCAGCTACATCAAATTCTTCCGCTACGTGACGCTGCCGCTGTCGCGGCCGATCCTGGCCACCGTCGGCACCATCACCTTCGTCAATAGTTGGAACGCCTATTTGTTGCCGCTGGTCATGCTCAACACCGATGCGCTGTATCCGTGGCCGCTCGGCATCATGGTTTACCAGGGCGAATATTCGTCGGAGTGGCACCTGATTCTCGCCTTCATCACCCTGACCATCCTGCCGACGATCATCCTCTTCCTCTTGGCGCAGAAGCACATCGTCGCCGGTCTCACCGCAGGCGCAGTCAAGGGATGAACGACACCTCACGGAGACAAGAATGAGAAAAGTCGGCATCGGCATCATCGGTTGCGGCAATATCAGCACCGCGTATCTCAAGGCGGCACAACGCTTCCCGGTTCTCGACATTCGTGCGCTCGCAGACATGCGCAGCGATGCGGCGGAAAAGCGGGGGGCCGAGTTCGGCCTGCCCGCGATGCGCGTCGACCGGCTGCTCAAGCGCGACGATATCGAGATCGTGATCAATCTCACGGTGCCGCTCGCCCACACCGACGTCAGCCTCGCGGTGCTGAACGCGGGAAAGCACGTCCATTCCGAGAAGCCGTTGGGTGTCAACCTGGCCGAGGCGCGGAAGGTAATGGATCTCGCCGCGCAAAAGAACCTGCGCGTCGGCTGCGCACCCGACACCTTCCTCGGCGGCGGCCACCAGACCGCGCGCAAGCTGATCGACGACGGCGCCATCGGCACGCCCGTCGCGGGCAGCGCGTTCTTCATGTGCCCGGGGCACGAACGCTGGCATCCGGCACCCGGCTTCTATTACTTGCGCGGCGGCGGGCCGATGCTGGACATGGGGCCATACTACATCACCGACCTCGTGCAACTGCTCGGACCCGTCGCGAGCGTGATGGGTTCGACCGCGCGGCCGAAATCCGAGCGTCTCGTGACCAGCCAGCCGTTGAACGGCCAGATGGTCCCGGTCGAGGTCGCAACCCACGTGGCGGGCACGCTGGAATTCGAAAGCGGCGCGGTGGTCTCAATTGCCATGAGCTTTGACGTGCCGAAGCACCGACATGCGCCGATCGAGATCTACGGCGACAAGGGCAGCATGCTGGTCCCTGATCCCAACCGCTTCGGCGGAGAGGTGCAGGTGGCGAAGACCGGCGGCGAGTGGGAGACCGTGGCGCCAACCCACGGCCATGTCGAAGGTGAATTCCGCTCGATCGGCGTTGCCGATATGGCGACCGCCATCGTCACCAACAGGCCGCACCGCGCCAGCGGCGCGCTCGCCTTCCACGTGCTCGAGGCGATGGAAGCGTTCCAGACCTCTGCCGATGAGGGGCGCCGCGTCAAAATCGAGAGCCGCGTCGAACGGCCGGCGATGTTGCCGGCCGGACGTGAGACCGGACAGATCGACTGAGGATCATGACAATGCGCAAGGCAATGATTGTATGGGGTGGCTGGCCGGGACACGATCCTGATCTCTGCGCCTCGATGATACGAGGCTGGCTGAAGCAGGAAGGCTTCGAGGTCCGCATCGAGACCACGACGGCGGCGTTCGCCGATCCCGCGATCCACGATCTTTCGCTGATCATTCCGATCTACACCATGTCGAAGATCGAGAAGCCGGAGGCGCTCAACCTCTGCGCGGCCGTGCGCGGCGGCGTCGGACTCGCGGGTCATCATGGTGGCATGTGCGACGCCTTCCGGGAGTCTGTCGATTATCAATTCCTCTGCGGCGGCCAGTGGGTTGCCCATCCCGGCAACATCATCGACTACAGGGTCGACTTGACGAAGCCGGATGACCCCATCATGAAGGGCCTGACGGGCTTTGAGCATCGATCCGAGCAGTATTACATGCATGTCGACCCTGCCAACGAGGTGCTGGCCACGACGACGTTTTCTGGCGACCACGCGCCCTGGATCGAGGGCGTGGTGATGCCCGTGGTCTGGAAGAAACGCTATGGCGAGGGCAGGGTGTTCTATTCCTCGCTCGGCCACCGCGCCTATGAACTCGATGTGCCCGAGATCAGGACCATGATGATCCGCGGCATGTTGTGGGCCGCGCGCGGATGACGGGCGGCGAGACACATCCGGCCATGCGTGCGACGCTGGAAGACGTCGCGCGCATGGCCGGCGTGTCGCTCGCAACGGTCGATCGCGTCGTCAACCGCCGCGAAGGCGTGCGTGCCAAGACGGTGGCGCGCGTGGAGGCGGCGGTCGCAAAGCTTGGCTACCGCGCCGATGTCGCCGCCGCGCGGCTCGCGCGTGGCCAGACATTTCGCTTCGCCTTCATACTGCCGACCGGCAGCAACAGCTTCATGACCAACTTGACCGAGCAAGTGCAGCGCACGGCTGAATGGCTCGCCAGCCAGCGCGGATTCATCGATATCCTGCACGTCGACGTGTTCGATCCGGACGTGCTGGCCCGCACCCTGGAAGAACTGTCGCCGGCCTATCACGGTGTCGCCGTCATCGCGCTCGATCATCCGCGCGTGCGCGCGGCGATCGACGATCTGGCAGCTCGCGGCGTCGCCGTCGTCACGCTGGTCTCGGACGCGTTGAGCGCGCGTCGCCTGCATTATGTCGGCATCGACAATCCGGCTGCGGGTCGCACGGCTGCAACTCTGATGGGACGTTTCCTCTCGGGACGCAAAGGCAGCGTGGCCGTCATCGCAGGCTCGCTGTCGCTGCGCGATCACTCCGAGAGACAATTCGGCTTCCACCAGATTCTAACGAGCGAATATCCGGATCTGGTCGCGCTGCCGGTGCTGGAGGGGCGCGATGACAGCGAGCGCACGCGCGTGCTGACGGCGGAGCTCTTGTCGCGACGATCCGATCTGCTCGGCATCTATTCCTGTGGCGCAGGCAATCGGGGCATCGCCGAGGTGTTGGAAGCCTCTGGCCGCGCCCGCGACGTCGTTTGGATCGCCCACGAGCTCACCCAGCACACGCAGCGCTTTCTGGTGCGCGGCACCATCGACGCGATCATCAACCAGGATCCGGGCCACGAGGCGCGCTCCGCCGCGCGGGTCCTGCTCGCGCATTGCTCGGGCGAGCCCATCAGCGCCGATCAGGAGCGCATCCGCATCGATATCTTCCTGCGGGATAATCTGCCGTGACCTAAAGCGCGATGAAATTGGGATGAACCGTCATCGCGCTTTAGGTTGTTGTTTGCTCATGATCTTTTCGGAAAACCGCTGCGCACTTTTCCGGATCATGCTTTAGCGCCTCAGCGTCGGATGGTGACGTCAGTCGACGGCCGCCGGTGCTCCCAATCGGCCCGCTCGAGCTCGGGACGATCGAGTTCGGCCTCGGGGTAGCCGATGCAGAGATAGCCGATGAATTTCCAGGTCTCCGGGACCTCGAGAATCTCGCGCACGCGGGCGGGATTGAGGATCGATACCCAGCCGATCCCGATGCCGTCCGCGCGCGCGGCGAGCCAGGCCGAGACGATCGCCGCGACGACCGAATAGTCGAGTGTCTCCGGCATCGTCGCGCGCCCAAGGCCGTGTCCGGTCTCGCAGGCTTTTTCTGAAAACACCGCCAGATGCCCCGGCGCCTCTTCGAGGCCGGCGAGCTTGAGCGTGGCATAGCGTGCGGCGCGCTCGCCGGAATAGGCTTGGAGCGCATCGGCATTGCAGGTCTTGAAGTCGTCGATGACAGCGCGACGCCGCGCCGGATCCTCGACGATGACAAAGCGCCAGGGCTGGCTGAGACCGACCGATGGCGAGAGACAAGCGATGTCGATCAGCCGCTCCAGCGTGCCCTCGGGCAGCGGATCTCTGCGGAAGCGCCGTACGTCGCGGCGCCAGACGAAGAGCTCGCGCAACTGCCGGCGGAAATCGTCGTCGAAGGAGACCATCAGGAGGCCGCGTGAAACAGCGAGGCGGCCATCAGCAGGATGGCGGTCTCGGCGACTTGCTCGTAAGCACCGAGTATATCACCGGTCTGCCCGCCGAGCTGCCTGATCGCGAGCCAGGCGGTCAGCAGGCCGAGAAAGGCGAGCAGGATCACGGCAAGGATCGCCTTGCCCGGCCCGAAGCCGATCGCGAGCACGATGGCACCAAGGCCGAGCGCGATGGCGGCGTTCGGTCCGGCCGGCCGGCCGGCGCCGGCGGACAATCCATCGTTGCGCGCCGGCGGCACCAGCGCCATGAACAGCGGCAGGCCCGCGCGCGCGGCGACATGCGCGAGCAGGAGCGCGATCAGGACCGAGCGCGGCGCGGCAATGGCCGCGAGCGCGCTCCAGCGCAGCGTCAGCGAGATGATGAGCGCGCACACGCCAAAACTGCCGATGCGGCTGTCGCGCATGATCTCGAGCTTTCGCGCGCGCGTGGAACCGCCGAGGCCGTCGGCGGCGTCGGCGAGGCCATCCTCGTGCAATGCGCCGGTGACGACGATCATACTTGCAAGCGCCAGCATTGCGGCCGGCGCCGCTGTTACCCCGATCGCGTAAGCGCTTCCGTACACGGCAGCACCGAGGAGAGCGACCCAAACTCCTGCGACCGGCAGTGTCCAGCCCGCGCGCGCAATGTCACCTTCTCCGACCGGCGTCGACGGGCCGAGCGGCAGGATGGTGGCGAGCGACAGGCCGATCCGCAAATCCTTGACGATGGTGGCGAGTTGCTTGAGGAGGGTCATGGCCTCACTTGACCTTCATCGGCAGGCCCGAAACCACGAACTCGACCTCGTCGGCGACTTCGGCGACGGCCTGGTTCAAAAGGCCGGCGGCGTCGCGAAAACTGCGCGCCAGCGCATTGTCCGGCACGATACCGAGGCCGACCTCGTTGGTCACGAGGATCACCGGACTCTGTTGCCTGCGAAGTGCGGCGGCGAGCAGCGCCGTTTCGTTGGACCAGTCGCGTTCGGCATGGAGCAAGTTGGAGAGCCACAGCGTCAGGCAGTCGACCAGCCGCGCGCCGCCGCCGTCGGTCGCATCGAGCGCCGCCACGAGATCGAGTGGCGTCTCGCGCTCGATCCACTCATCGCCGCGGCGGGCGCGGTGGCGGGCGATCCGCTCCGCCATCTCCACATCCAGCGCCTCCGCGGTCGCGATGTAGACGGGCCGGCCGGAAAAGCTCCGGGCGCGCGCCTCGGCGCGCCGGCTTTTCCCGGACCTCGCCCCTCCCGTGATCAGGACAACCGCCATGAAACCTCCGTTCTGACCCGCACTAATCACCAATCAGGCGCAAAGACAAAGCCGAAATCGGCGGGCAGGGGCTTGCGCTGTGCCCCAATTCTTGCGCATCAGGACGGGTGAGAAGGAGATCTGACGTGGGCTTTGCCGGCGCGATGGCGGTTGCGATGACGGTGGATGCCATCTGGGGATGGCCCGCCGCATTGTTTGCGCGCATCGGCCATCCCGTGACCTGGATCGGCAGGCTGATCGCTCTGCTCGATGGCAACTGGAACAGACCGGCGGATGCGCCTGCAACGCGGCGCATGGCCGGCGTTGCCGCCGCACTGCTGGTGATCACGCTGTGCGCCGGCATCGGTTGGCTGGTGCAAAGCTGGCTCGTTTCCGAATGGGGCCGCGCCGTTCTGCTCGGCATTTTGGCCTGGCCGCTGGTTGCCCTGCGCTCGCTCCACGATCACGTCGCCGCCGTCGCGCAGCCATTGCAGTCGGGCGACATCGACACGGCGCGGCTTGCGGTCGCGCAAATCGTCGGCCGCGATCCCGCGTCTCTGGACGAAGCGGGGATATCGCGTGCGGCGCTGGAGAGCCTTGCGGAGAACGCCTCCGACGGTATCGTGGCGCCGGTGTTTTGGGGCGCGCTGCTCGGCCTGCCCGGCATCTTTGGCTACAAGGCGATCAACACGCTGGATTCCATGATCGGCCATCGCTCCGAGCGCCACCTCTGGTTCGGCTGGGCGGCCGCGCGCATCGACGACGTCGCCAATTTCATCCCGGCGCGGCTGACGGGCCTGTTGTTCGCGCTGGTGACCGCGAAACCCTCAACGGCCTTGTCCTGCATGTCGCGCGATGCGAACCGTCATCGCTCGCCCAATGCCGGCTGGCCGGAAGCGGCAATGGCGGGCGCGCTTGGCGTGCGCCTGAGCGGCCCACGCAGCTATCATGGCACCCTGACCGACGAGCCCTGGCTGAACGCGGGCGCGCGCGATCCGCTTGGCGCTGATGTCCGCTTGGGCCTGAAGCTCTATATTCGCGCGATGCTGCTGCTTGGCGGCTTGCTCGCAGCATTGGCATTGGTCTGAGGGCGGCGATGCGCGAGCATGGTGGCAATCTCGACTCCGCGATGCAGCGGTTCGGCGGCCGCATCGAGGACTGGATCGATCTGTCGACCGGCATCAACCGGCAGCCTTATCCCGTGGGCGAGATTGAGCAGCGCGCATGGAGTGCGCTGCCGTCGCGGTCCGAGATCGAAGCGCTGCAGGAAGCGGCGCGGCAGGCGTATGCGACGAGGGCGCCGCTGCTCGCCATGGCCGGCGCGCAGGCCGCGATCCAGTGCCTGCCGGCTTTGTCGCGCAGGGGCCGGGCATGCATTCTCGCGCCGACCTACAACGAATACGCTGCAGTGCTTTCTTCCGCCGGCTGGGACGTTGCCGAGGTGTCCAATCTCGACGCGCTCGCGGGCGCCGATCTCGCCGTCGTCGTCAATCCCAACAATCCCGACGGTCGGCACCATGAGCGAGCTGACCTCCTCGCACTGCTGCCGCGCGTTGGCCACCTCGTGATCGACGAAAGCTTTGCCGATGCGCTGCCCGAACTCTCGCTCGCGCCTGAAGCGGGGCAGGGCGGTTTTCTGATCCTGCGCTCGTTCGGCAAGTTCTATGGGCTGGCCGGCTTGCGGCTCGGCTTCGTGCTCGGCGCGGAAGCAGACATTGCAGCGCTCTCGGCGATGGCAGGGCCGTGGCCGGTTTCGGGTGCCGCGATAGCCGTCGGTCGGCGCGCGTTGCTGGATCGCGAATGGGCCAAGGCGACGACATCGCGGCTCGAACGCGACTGCGTACGGCTCGATACGGCGGCGACGGCGCAAGGATGGCGGCTGATCGGTGGCACGCCGCTGTTCCGGCTCTACGATGCCGGTGATGCGCTTGCTGCACAGGACAAGCTCGCGCGCAGCAAGATCTGGTCGCGCGTCTTCAGCGCGCGGCCGGGCTGGCTGCGCCTCGGGCTGCCGGGCGATGAGGCGGAATGGTCGCGCCTTGAATCGGCGCTCGCGGGCTGACGCTCAGCGCGCCAGCGTGAGCAGGCCTTCGACGTCGAGATGCGCCTCGATGTGATCGGCGAGCGCGTCGAGCGCGCTCTCCACCCGGGCGTGATAGGGCTGATCGGCCGAGGGAATGTCGAGCTGCGCGAGGAACGCCTTACGGAAACCGTCCGACGTGAACAGGCCGTGCAGATAGCTGCCGTGCACGCGCCCATCGCCGGAGATCGCGCCTTCCGGCGCGCCGTCGAGCATTGCGAAGGGACGCGCGCGATCCAGCCCTTCGGTGCGGCCGATGTGAATTTCGTAGGCGTCGATGGGCTCGCTGGTTCCGGCATGGCGCGCGGTGACGCGCGTGAGCGTCTTTTGCGGCGACATCACCGTCGTCACATCGAGAAGGCCAAGACCTGCCGTCTCTCCGGCTGGGCCCTCGATGCCTTCGGGATCATCCACGCTGTGACCGAGCATCTGATAGCCGCCACAGACACCCAGCACATGGCCGCCACGGCGGTGATGCGCGAGGAGATCGATGTCCCAGCCTTGCGCGCGCAAGAAGGCGAGGTCGCCGCGCGTTGATTTCGAGCCGGGAATGATGACGAGCCGCGCGTCTCCGGGAATCGCCTCGCCCGGGCGGACCATCACGAGGTCAACGTTGGGCTCGACCTTGAGCGGATCGAGATCGTCGAAATTGGCGATCCGCGATAGCGCCAGAAACGCGATCTTGCTTTTGCCGGGCTTCCGCGCCTCGCCCAATCCCAGTGCATCCTCGGCCGGCAACTCGCCGGCGCGCGCGAACCAGGGCAGCACGCCAAAACCGCGCCAGGATGTCCTGTCCTGGATCAGGCGGTAGCCGTCATCGAACAGCGTGGGATCGCCGCGAAACTTGTTGATGATGAACCCCTGGATCATCGCGGCATCGTCAGGATCGATTACGGCCTTGATGCCGACGAGTTGCGCGATGACGCCGCCGCGGTCGATGTCGCCGATCAGCACGACGGGCACATCGGCTTTCCGCGCAAAGCCCATATTGGCGATGTCGGCCTTGCGCAGATTGACCTCGGCCGGGCTGCCGGCGCCTTCGACCAGCACGAGATCGGTGCGCGCCTTCAGCCGTTCGAAGCTTTCGAGCACGGCGCCCATCAGCGAAGGCTTCATCGCGGCGTAGTCGCGGGCGCGTGCGGTCGCGATGCGCTTGCCCTGCACGATGATTTGCGCTCCGACATCGGTCTCGGGCTTGAGCAGCACCGGATTCATGTCGGTGTGCGGCTCGACGCCGGCGGCGAGCGCCTGGAGCGCCTGCGCACGGCCGATCTCGCCGCCGTCGACGGTGACGGCCGCATTGTTCGACATGTTCTGCGGCTTGAACGGGAGCACGCGCAGGCCGCGGCGCTTTGCGGCACGCGCAAGGCCCGCGGCGACGAGCGACTTGCCCACGTCCGAGCCCGCTCCCTGGATCATCAATGCGCGCGCCATCGAAGTCTCAGAACTCGACGCCCGCTTGCGCCTTGATGCCGGAGCGGAACGGATGTTTCACCAGCGTCATCTCGGTGACGAGATCGGCGATCTCGATCAGCTCGTCCTTGGCGTTGCGCCCGGTGAGGACGACATGCGTCAGCGGTGGCTTCTGCGTTTTCAGGAAATCGACGACCTCGGCGATATCGAGATAGTCGTAGCGCAGCGCGATGTTGATCTCGTCGAGCACGACCATGCGCAGGCGTTCGTCCGATATCAGCTCCTTCGCCTTCTCCCAGCCGGCGCGCGCGGCGGCGATGTCCCGGGCGCGGTCCTGCGTCTCCCAGGTAAAGCCTTCGCCCATGGCGTGGAACTGGCAGAGATCGCCAAAATGCCCGGTGAGCAGCCGCCGCTCGCCGGTATCCCACGCGCCCTTGATGAACTGGACGACCGCGCAAGGGAAGCCATGTGCGACACAGCGAACGATCATTCCGAAAGCGGAGGAGGACTTGCCCTTGCCCGCGCCGGTATGGACGATGATCAGTCCCTTTTCGCCGCTCTTGGTCGCCATGATCTTGTCGCGGGCGACCTTGATTTTCGCCATTTTCGCAGCATGCCGGGCGTCGGTGTTGTCCACCGCTGGGGTATCCGGTTCAGGCGTCATCTGAAATGGTCCTTCGGCTTGACAAGTGGCGGCCATGGGCAAATGGTGGGCCAGCGTTGGTTCCTGTCCTACGACAGGCGAAGAGGGAATGCGATAGGGCTCGTATCGGCAAGATTCGTGTTCGAAAAGCAGCCGCCCCCGCGACCGTGACCGGAGAGATGCCCGAAGCCACTGATCCCATGGGGGATCGGGAAGGCGGGGATCGAAGGGAAAAACCCTGCTCCGCAAGCCGGGAGACCTGCCAGCGCCAATGTTTTTGGACCGGCGGACGGGGTGTTCCGCGACGGGGAAACGGACCCTCTCTCGAGCGGTTCGTGCGCCTCATCGCCTCCCGCAGATATCCTGGAAGGGGCGATGGCCGTTACACTTCACGTTTGCATCACCTGCCGCGCCGGGCAGACACTCGGCGAAGGCGAAACCACGCCCGGCGCACGGCTGCATGCCGCGATTCTCGACGCCGGCGTGCCCGAAGGCGTCAACCTGGTTCCCGTCGAATGCCTGTCGGCCTGTAGCCAGGGCTGCTCGGTAGCTCTCAGCGCGCCCGGTCGATGGTCCTATGTCTATGGCCGCCTGTCGGATGCCAATGCGAACGACGTGATCGCAGGCGCTTCGGCCTACGCCGCAGCGCCCGACGGCATCGTGCCATGGCGCAGCCGTCCCGAAATCTTCCGCAAGCAATCGCTTGCCCGCATTCCCCCCATCGCCGTCGTGCCGGAGGCCGCCGAATGAACACGCTCGCAAAAGTCCCGGTCACGGTCGTCACGGGTTTTCTGGGATCAGGCAAGACGACGCTGATCCAGCATCTGATCAGCAATGCCAACGGCAAGAAGCTCGCGGTGCTCGTCAACGAGTTCGGCAGTGAAGGTGTCGACGGCCAGATCCTGAGATCCTGTGCCGATGCCAATTGCCCTGAGGAAAACATCGTCGAGCTCGCCAATGGCTGCATCTGCTGCACCGTGGCCGACGATTTCATTCCAGCGATGGAACAACTGCTCGCGCGCCAGGTGAGGCCGGATCACATCCTGATCGAGACGTCGGGGCTGGCCTTGCCGAAGCCGCTGCTGAAGGCGTTCGACTGGCCGGAAATCCGCTCGCGGATCACGGTCGATGGCGTGATTGCGCTGGCCGACGCCGAGGCGGTCGCAGCCGGACGCTTCGCGCCGGACCCGGATGCGGTGGAAGCGCAGCGCGCGGCGGATGAGAATCTCGATCACGAGACGCCGCTGTCGGAGGTGTTCGAGGACCAGATCGCCTGCGCCGATATCGTGCTCCTGACCAAGGCCGACCTCGCAGGTGCGGCAGGCCTCGAAGCAGCCAAGGCGGCGATCGCAGCGGAGATGCCGCGTCCGGTGCCTATGCTCCCCGTGGTCGACGGCGCGGTCGATCTGCGCGTCATCCTCGGCCTTGAAGCGGCGGCCGAAGACGATCTCGCCGCGCGCCCATCGCATCACGACGGCGAGGACGAGCACGAGCACAACGATTTCAACTCCGTCGTGATCGATCTGCCTGAGGTCGTCGACGTCGAGGCGCTGATCGCCTCGGTGCAGCGGCTGGCGCGCGAGCAGAACGTGTTGCGTGCAAAAGGCTATATCGCGGTCAAGGGTAAGCCTATGCGGCTGTTGCTGCAATCGGTCGGCGAGCGGGTTCGGCACCAGTTCGATCAGCCCTGGGGCGCGTCTCCCCGGCAATCGAAGCTGGTCGTGATCGGCGAGCATGGCGATATCGACGAGGCGGCGATCAAGGCAGGGCTTGGCATTTAAGGACTCGGCATCTGATGCACGTCGTTTTCCGCGAGAGCCGTGGTCTGGAGGAGACCGCGACGCCAAGGGACATCGGGCAGGACCCGGCCGATCTCGTGGTGCTCTCGTTCTCGGATTCCGATCTCGCCGCGTTCGCTGCCGGCTGGCGGCGAGGGCGCGCTGGCCTGCCGTCGCTGCGGCTCGCCAATCTCGCCGAGCTGCGTCATCCGCTGTCGATCGACACTTATATCGAGCGGACGCTGTCGCAAGCGCGCGGCATTCTGGTGCGCCTGATCGGCGGCGAGTCCTATTGGGCCTATGGGCTCGCGGCCCTGCATCAACTGGCGAAAGACCGCGGAATCGCGCTTGCCGTGTTGCCGGCGGATGGTCGCGACGATGAACGGCTGGATGCGTTCTCGACGTTGCCGGTCTCGACGCTCAGACGGCTCAAGGTGCTCTGCGACAAGGGCGGACCGGTTGCCGCACAAGCCGCGATCGCGCAGCTTGGGCTGGCCTCGGGTCTCTATGCGGGGCCCGTCGTTGGTGAGATCGAGGTCCCCGAGATCGGTTTCTACGAGCCGGGGCGCGGTGTTGTCGGGGCATTGCCCGATCCTGACGGAAAACCTCGCGCGTTCGTGACCTTCTACCGCTCGTATCTTACGGCCGCGGACACGGCGCCGGTCGATGCGCTGATCGCCGCGCTGAGGCAGAAGGGATTTGATGCCCACGGCGTGTTCGTGACGTCATTGAAGGCACCTGACGTCGCCGACTGGTTGCACGCGCAATTTGCGCGGCATCCGCCGGCGGCCATCGTCAATGCGACCGCGTTCTCCGCAGCTGGCGACGACGGCGCGACGCCGTTCGATGCTGCATCGTGTCCGGTCTTCCAGGTCGCACTCTCCACGGCACGGCGCGAGGACTGGGCCGAATCGCTCCGCGGGCTTTCGCCGGGCGATCTCGCGATGCACGTCGTGCTGCCGGAGGTCGACGGCCGCGTGTTCGCGGGGGTGGTGAGCTTCAAGTCGGCCGGCGAGCGCGATCCTGATTTGCAGTTTTCGCACCTTGCCC